>NZ_DBKDTU010000227.1:0-15410 GCF_055505085.1 Candidatus Hepatincolaceae symbiont of Strigamia maritima | reverse complement strand
TGAGTAATATTCTAAATAATTAACTATTATAATTTTAGTTAATGTGATAAAGAGTTAGAAAAGTTGCTTTAGTTATAGTCCAAATCTCACCTTTTACTATATAATTTCTAGGCTTTGCCAAAACTGTACCTTCTAAGGTTTCAACCTGTAATTTTTCTTTAGCTATCATATATTCAATGGTAACAGCTTTTTTTGAAGTTTTTCCGGTTTTAATAAAACTTCTAATCGAAACTTTTTTTCCTTCTTTATGTTCTACCACTTTATTTTTATCTTTAATAATATCAAACGTGTCTTGAAAAATACTAGCTTCTACAGGATAAATTCCTTTCTTATCAACAGTTTTCATAACATAATTTCCAGCTTTGGCGATTACATCTTCACCATTATGTTCTAAAACTGCATCACACCCTAATTTCATGAATTCTTGAGCTATGATTTTTCTAGTGGCAGTTCTTTCTGCCAGAAAATCTGCACTTTTTATAATTTTCATTATATGTATCTCCTTTATTGATTAAAATAAAAGAATACAGTGTTATATTGATATTACTAGTAGACTAAAGATATCCCAATGTTAGAAGCTTACTTATTAATACTACGTAATAAAGCTTCTATATGGGTAGCCTTATCAAACATATCATCTAAAATGAAATTAAGATGGGGAATAACTTTAATTGCCATATTTTTAGCAATAATATTTCTAAACTTTCTCTCATTGCTATTGAGAATTTCTATTAAATTAGGATTAGCAGTACTATTTAAACCTGGATAAACATAAATTTTAGCAGAAGAAAAATCCGAGGTTATTATTACCTCAGTGATAATAATATTAAGTTCAAATAAATCCCTACTTTTAATTTTACCATGCAACAAAGCTTTATATAGCAAACTCTTTATTTCAGAAGCTATTTGTAATTTTCTACGATTACCTGAGGATATCTGTACAACATTATCTTTAATAGACATTAATTTATCTTACTTAATTTCTTTTTTTACCTCAGTTTTTTCAAAACATTCTATAATATCTTTCTCGAAAAATTCATGAAAATTATCAAAACTTACCCCACATTCAAAACCTTGCTTTACTTCCTTAACGTCATCTTTAAAACGTTTTAATTGGGTAAGAGTTCCCTGATAAATAACCACAGAATCTCTTAATAATCTTACAAAAGCTGCTTTTTTAATTAACCTCTCCGTTACATAACAGCCTGCTATTTTTCCAACTTTTGTAATATTAATAACCTGCCTTACCTCTGCATACCCGAGAATATTTTCTATGATATCAGGGTCCAACATACCAGCTAAACAAGTTTTAGCATCATCAATTAAATTATAAATAACCGAATGATACCTAATATCTACTGCTTCTTTCTTAGCTAAATCTCTAGCATTATTATTTGCTCTTATATTAAATCCAAAAATTATTGCCTTTGCTGTTTTTGCCAATAAAATATCAGACTCTGTAATTGCCCCTATACTACTATGAATAATCTTTATAACTACATGTTCACTAATAATCTTGTTTAGTGCTGTTACTATAGCCTCCATTGAACCATGTACATCAGTTTTTACTATTACTGCCAACATTTTTTGATTGCTAGAAAAATTACTAAATAAATGTTCTATATTTTGTTTTTTCTGATTATTAGTTTGTTGTTCCTTAAGATTATTAATTCTGTATTGAATAATCTCATGAGATTGTTTTTCATTATCTACTACCGAAAAATCATCTCCTGCCACCGGGATATCAGAAAATCCTGTAATTTCTACAGGCAAAGAAGGAGTTGCCTGCTTAAGTTTAACTCCTTTATCATCTATAATATTTCTGACTTTTCCACTAATAATACCTGAAATAAAAATATCTCCTATATGTACCTTCCCTTTTTTTAGAATAACCGTAGCAACAAAACCCTTTCCTTTTTCTACTTTTACTTCAATAATAACCCCTTGAGCTTTTCTATTATAATTAGCTTTTAAATCTAGAATTTCTGCTTGTAATAAAATTGCCTCAAGCAATTTATCAATTCCCATTCCTGTTTTTGCAGATACTTCTACAATTTGGATATCTCCGCCCATATCTTCTACAATGATATTATGTTGCATAAGATCGGTTTTTATTTTTAAAATATTTGCCTCAGGTTTATCTATCTTATTAATTGCTACAATGATCGGCACTTTAGCTGCTTGAGCATGACTGATTGCCTCAATAGTTTGAGTTTTTACCCCATCATCTGCTGCTACTACTAAAATAACTATATCAGTTACTTTAGATCCCCTAGCTCTAATTTGCCCGAAAGCCTCATGACCCGGAGTATCTAAAAAAGTTATTTTTGCACCATGAGAAGTACTAATTTGGTAAGCACCTATATGTTGCGTTATTCCCCCTGCCTCTTTTGAGGTTACAGAACTTTTGCGAATCGTATCTAAAAGAGATGTTTTTCCATGATCTACGTGTCCCATAATAGTAACAATAGGAGGAATTATTTGTAAATCTGCAGGACCATCCTCAGTATAAAAAATCTCTTCTACAGTACTTTTAATAACCTTAGCTCTATGCCCTAATTCATTAACTAAAAGTTCTGCTGTATCTACATCTATAGGAGTATCTAAACCAGCTTTAATCCCTAATTTAATTAGTGTTTTTAAAACTACAAAACTCTTTTCAGACATTTTATTAGCTAATTCTTCTACGGTTATAGCCGAGGTTAACCGTACTTCTTTAATAATTTTTTCCTTTTTAAATAAAAGATGTTTATTTTTCTTTCTTCTCCTTTGCACAAAATGTACCCGAGTATTCTCAGTTTCTAAATCATCATCCGTTTCTTTGTCTAAAACATAATTATACATACTTTTCCATTGTTGAACATTTTGAGGCTTTTTCTTTTCGGTGATTAACTCTTTCTTATTTTTCTTTTTATTATAGGCTTCTATTTCGTCCTCTTCCTCAACGATAATAGGAACAGCCGTGGTAGTCTCTTTTATGTAAGAGTTATTTTCTACTGCAACTATTTTTTTTTCAGGAATAAAAGACTGCCTTTCAATAATATTAAATCTGGTAACATCATTAGTATTATCAAAAGAAGGCTCATTAAAGTTACTATTTTTCTTAGAATCTTCTAAAACTTTTTGTCGTAAAAGTTTTTCTTCTTTGGTTAATTTAGAAACCTCAACTAGCTCCTCAATAACATGCTTAACCTCAGTTTTAACTTCTTTCTTAATTATTGGTTGTGCTGTTTCAGTCCTAAGTTTTCTTCTTTTAGTTTCTACAATAGTTCTATTACGAGGTTTTTTGTACTCTGCAGCTTTATTTACTTCTGCTAAAGTTTTACCCAAAGATAAAGTTCCACTATTAGGGGATGATTTATCATCATTTTTATCACTCATTCTTAATCTCCTACAGGTAATTAAATCCTATATATCATAGGATTGTTTTCTAGCTTCCATAATGATATGTTCCGCAGTTTGTAAATCAAGAGTTGGTTTAGGAAATATTTCTAAGAGTTCATCACTAGATAAATCTGCTAAGCTTACTAAATTTTTAATATTATGATCTTGTGCCAGAATAATAATTTGATCTATATTAAGACCTTGATCTTTAAAATTAATTAAATCTTCTTGAATTTCTAATTCTTTTATTTTTTGCTCTTTTTTCCGATCTTCAGTTTCTTTAAAAAGAGTAGCTCTTTTTTTAAGTTCTGAAACTATCTCAATACCAAATCCTTGTATATTAGCAAGATCCTCATCACTAGTTTCTAAGATTTCATCTACTAAACTAAACCCTTCTACTACTAATAACTGTGCTATTACTTCATCAACATCTAAAGATTTCATTAAATAATCTATTTTTTCTTTATTTTCTTTATTACGTTTTTCTTTTTCTTCATCTAATGTCATTAAATCAATTTGCCATCCCACTAATTGAGAAATTAACCTAATATTCTGCCCTCCTCTTCCTATAGCAATACTTAATTTTTCTTGATCTATTACTACTTCTAACTGTTTTCTATCTTCATCAACAAAAACTTTTAAAACTGCTGTAGGATAAAAAGCATTAACTACAAAATTAGCAACATTATCAGAAAATTCTACTAAGTCTATCTTTTCACCTCTTAATTCATTAATTATTGTTTGAATTCTTCCGCCTTTAAATCCTACGCAAGTACCTACAGGATCAATTGCAGTTTCTGTAGAAAGTACAGCTATTTTAGTTCTTGAACCTGCATCTCTGGCAATATTTTTAATTTGAATAATTCCATCATAAATTTCCGGTACTTCTTGAGAAAATAATTTAGCGATAAAATCAGGATGTGCCCTGGAAAGAAAGATCTGTGGACCCTTAATAGCTTTCTCAACTTTTAATACTAAAGCTTTAACCCTAGATCCTACTTCTAAATTTTCTCTTGGTATACTCTGATTCTTACTTAAACAAGCCTCTGCTTTTTCTAATTCTACAATTACCGTGGAAAATTCTATACGTCTTACAGTCCCGCTAACAATTTCTCCCACTTTATCCTTATAGCTTTCATATTCTTTTTCTTTTTCTGCTTCACGTACTTTTTGAGTAATAATTTGTCTAGAATTCCATGCTGAAACCCTACCAAAATCAACAGGAGGAAGTTCTTCTATTAAATAATCTCCTAATTTTAGATCTTGATTAATAATTTTTGCCGCCTTGAGATTAATTTCTATATTGTGATCCTCTTCTTCTTCTACAACTAACCTATAACGCTCAATAATAATAGCTCCATTACTTTTATGAATTGTTGCTCTAAGATCGTAACTATAACCGTATTTTTGGGCGGCTGCCTTTTTTATAGCAGCTTCCATTGCAGAAAATACTTCATCCATACTAATACCTTTATCTTTAGAAATATTTTCAACTACTGCTAAAAGTTCAGGTCTGGCATGCAATCCTAACATTTTATTATCAATATTTTCTTTATTCATCAATTATCCCCTTCATTATTTAACAAAAGCTTATTATTAGCTACTACCTTGGCTTTTACAATATCTGTAATCTTAATGATTAAAACCTCATCTATAGTTTGTAAAAATATATTTTCTGCATCAAGATTACTTAAAATTCCACTTAACACTGTTTTATTATTATAGCTTATTTTAGTAGTTATTTTAATAAGCTTTTTTTGATTTTTTATATAATCTGAAACTTTTTCCAAATATTTACTATTACTATTTGAAGTGACTTCTAATCTATATTTAGAATTTACTCCTAAGCTCTCAAAAAGTATAATTAAAGCCTTATGTACTTTGATACAATCATTAATAGTAATTTCATAAAAACTAAGCTTATCTATAGTAATTTGTAACATAGGATAAGCTTTATTATTGTCTAATAGACTTACATTAAGTAAATCATATTGTAAAGTAGTAACTACTTGTGCTATTTTTACAAATAAGTCTTTAATATTCATGGTTATTTATCTAATATTCTTAGATATTATTAAAAACTATTATCAAAAATAAAGGCGAAGATTCTACTAATCCCGCCTTTACTCATCTATAATCTAATAATCTATTATTACTAGTTTATTAGAAAAAATTAATTTTGCAATACTTTTTTAAATTCTAAGTAAAATGGTAGAATTCCCTGTTTAAGTGCTTTTACCTCATATTTAGTTAAAAAATGCTCCTCAAAAGGCTCACTTAGAGCTATATTATTTATAGTAGAAGGGTTAAGTTTTTTGAAATCGTTATGGACTAAAAAATTTTGTAAAATATAATCTTTATATTCAGAATGATCCGTAGCCATTCTAATAATTCCCTGATTCTTTAAAATACTACTTAAAATGCCTAAATTTATTTGATTAATTATTCGTCTTTTATGGTGTCTTTTTTTAGGCCATGGATCCGGAAATAAGATAAAGATTTTATCTATAAAGTTTTTAGGTAATTCTTGCCATAAAAAACGTATATCTTGATTAAAGATTTTTAAATTATTTAAAGGTATATGCTTTAGCTCTTTTAAAAGAGTGCTAATCCCATTTAAGTAAACTTCAACTCCTATACACAAAATATCGGGATGATGTTTAGCTTGTTGAAAAATATGATAACCATTACCAAAACCTATTTCTAAATAAATTTTTTTATACTGCTTATGTATTATAACGTTATTATGCAACTCAATAATATCAAATAGATATTTTGGTAATAAATTTGTTAAAATCTCTTTGGCACTAGTAGTAAGATTAGATGATTTTCTACCATAAAATTTAACTATTTTTTCTTGAAGCATTTTAAAAGTCAACTTGTTTAATAGGAGTTTTATTATAAAGTCCCTATTAAGATTAATAAAAGATTAGCTTTCTTATATCTTAAAATAGTTCTTAAAAGATGTTACTAAATCTAATTTTTCCCAAGTAAAATGTACGTCATCAGAAATTCTCCCAAAATGACCATAACTTGAGGTAATTTTATAAATAGGATTATTCAATTTAAGATGAGTTCTAATGCCTTGCGGCGATAAATCTATCATTTGCGGAATTAATTTAACAATTTCATTTTCATCTACCTGTCCAGTATTATGTAAATTAATATAGATAGAAGTAGGTTTAGCAATACCTATAGCATAAGATAGCTGGAGAGTGCATCTACTAGCAATACCGCTAGCCACGATATTTTTAGCTAAATATCTTGCGACATAAGCTGCTGATCTATCTACTTTAGTAGGATCTTTTCCTGAAAAAGCACCCCCTCCGTGAGGGGCACTACCACCATAAGTATCTACAATAATTTTTCTACCAGTTAACCCTGTGTCTCCGTCAGGCCCACCAATTAAAAATCTTCCTGTAGGATTAATATGATGTATTACATTTTTAGTATCATATAAACTATTTGGAAAAACTTCTGCAAAAATCGGCATTAACCTAGCTTTAATTTGCTCTTGAGTAACACTCCCCTTATGCTGATGAGACAACACCACAGTATGAATTCTTTTGGGGATATGATTTTCATATTCTAAAGTAATTTGGCTTTTAGCATCCGGTAATAAAAATTCTAATTCACCTTGTTTACGTTTTTTACTTAAAACTTCAAGAATTTTATGAGCATAATAAATAGCGGCAGGCATAAGTTCTTTAGTTTCATTACAGGCATAACCGAACATAATACCTTGATCTCCAGCTCCCTCTTCTTTAGTAGCAGTAGCATCAACCCCCATGGCAATATCCACAGATTGCTCATGCATATAATTATCTATATGTAAATTTTTATAACTAAATCCTACTTGATCGTATCCTATATCTTTAACTACATCTTTAATAACCTGATTTAGATAATTATGGGATACAACTTTGTTACTTCTAACTTCTCCGGCAATCACTACTTTATTAGTTGTTACTAAAGTTTCAACAGCCACACGTGAGAGCACATCTAATTTTAAAAACTCATCTAAAACTGCATCTGAAATACAATCTGCTATTTTATCAGGATGTCCTTCGGAAACAGATTCAGAGGTAAACAAATATAACTGTTTATTCATTGCAATTATCCTAATTATAATTTTTTAACTATTTACTATTTTTATCTGCTAAAGACTTAATAACATCAATTATTACCTTTTTCTTGGTTTTATCTTGGATGTTTTTGTAATGGGTTACAACTTCTAAAATATCATCCAAGTTATGGTCATTACTATCTCTTATTAGATAATAAGTTTTATTAGATAAGATTTCATTTCCTATATCTTGAAAAAAGTAAGAAGGATGCACCTTTAACACCTTACAAATTTCATATAGTCTTGAAGCTCCTATTCTATTTACTCCTTTTTCATACTTTTGTATCTGTTGAAAAGTAATTCCTAATGATTCTGCCAATGTTTTCTGGCTAACTCCCAGTTTTTTTCTTCTTAATCTTAATTGAATTCCAGCATATACATCCGTGTCATTAGGTGATCTTTGTAAATCTTTCCTTAACACTTTAGCCCTCACGTGTTTAATTACCTTATAATTTTTATTTTTAATTACTATCTCAATAGTAACTAATCTGGGTGGTAAGATCAACTATAAATAATGTACTAGAATTTTATTTATCTTACTTGGATCGGAAGAAAGAATTTCAAACTCTACCCCAGAGGGATGCACTATTAATTCAGCCTTGGATGGAATTCTTCCTACTAAATAAAAAATTAATCCCGCCAAAGTATTATTTTCACTTTTTTCCTCCTCACTTAAAAATTTTCCTACTTGCTCTTCTAATTCATCCAATTCTATACGGGCATCACATTCTAAGAATCCAGCTTTAATATGTTTAAACATTTTATCAGGCAGTAAATCATATTCTGTTCCTACAATTTCTTTTAATACATCCACAATACTAATTAATCCGTCAACTCCTCCGAATTCATCCACCACCATAGCCATATGAATCCCCTTCATTTTCATATCATAAACTAAATCTAATACTTGCATATAAGGTGAAATAAAAATAATTTGACGCATAATTTCATCAATTTTGAACTTAGATTGTGTATTAATTAGTGAAACTAAGTCTTTAGCATAAATAAACCCTAAAATATCATCTAAGGTTTCCTTATATACTGGAATTCGTGAAAATTTACTAACTTGAACTACCTCTAATACTTCTTTTAAAGAAGAATTATATTCTATGCCAACAATATCAACTCTAGGGATCATAATATTCTTCACTTTTTTATGTTTTAAGGAAACAATATTTTTTAGTAGAGAAATTTCTAAAACATCACTATTACTCTTAGATTTATTAAACATATAATCATTCAATACTTCTAAGAGTTTTTCATACACTGAGGGGGCTTCCGTTTTTCTTAAATAGGTTTTAATTCTTCTTATAAAGGAATTTTGGGAAACTTTATCAACAATATTATTTATGTTATTATCTTTTTCCGGCATCTTCTTTCCAATAGTTATTAGTTAATCCTGTTTGTAAAATTTTGCAGTCCTGTAAAAGCTGATTCTCTATTTTTAACATTCCTGTTGCTTGAGTTGTATTTTTATGATCATAACCGATTAAATGTAGTAAACCGTGAATTATTAATCTTAGCAGATGCTCAGTAAAAGTAATATTAAGTTCTATAGCTTCTGTTTTAGCATATTCTAAGGATATAACAATATCTCCTAAGAAAATAGGATATGTTATATTCTGCCTATTAAAGAGTTCTTGGGAATGGTTTGTAGCATCCCATGTAGAGAGTTCTTCAGAGATAGTCAGTATTCCTAACTTTAATAGTTGATCTGATTCATATTGTGAAAAAGATAAAACATTAGTAGCTTCTGCAGTACTACGCCATTCTTGGTTAATTCTCTTAATATTAGTATTATTAGTAAACAATATACCTAATTCAAATTTACTCTTCAAAGAAATTTCTCCAAAGATTTTTTTATTATAAACAAGTTTTGAAAAAATATCTTTAACAGAATTTCTTACTAATTTTTGAAGTTCTTTTTCTAAATTAATTTGAACAAAATTTATATCTATGCTGAAATGATACATTTATACTTTTAACTTTATTGTTTTAGGCTTATTTTTAGGATTTTCTATAAGAAGCTTTGTAGCATTCGGTATAGTTGGCGACTTGGGTAATCCAAATTTTGAGTTATGGTCATAATTTGTAGAATCATAAACTTTAAATGCTTCAACTATCTGTTTTACTAAAGGACTTCTTACACTATCCTTTTCTTCAAAAGAGACAATATTAACCTCTACTAAATCTTGCATAATAGTTAAAATTTTAGTTAAACCACTAGGATTATGGTGCGGCAAATCAATTTGTGTAATATCTCCGGTTAACACCATTTTTGAATTATTTCCTAAACGAGTTAATAGCATTTTTAATTGTATAAAATTAGCATTTTGAGCCTCATCCATAATTACAAAAGCATTCTCTAAGGTTCTACCTCTCATAAAAGCAATAGGAGCTATTTCTATCTCTTTTTTCTCTATGCCAAGAGTTACTGCTTCTACGCCTAACATTTCCTCCATAGCATCATACATTGGCTTAAGGTATGGATTAATTTTATCTTGCATATTCCCCGGTAAAAATCCTAAACGTTCTCCTGCCTCTACCGCAGGTCTTACTAAAATAATTTTCTTTACCAGTCCTAACATAAAATATTTTATGGCTTGAGCAACTGCCAGATAGGTTTTTCCGGTGCCGGCAGGACCTATTCCAAATGTAATACTATTCTTCTCCATAGAGTTAACATATTCCCATTGTTTAACAGTTCTAGTTATAATTTGTTTTTGTTTAGTATGAATAGTAGTAATATAGTCTTTTGGGTTCATATTTTGAGCTAATAACTCCTGAAAGTTTAGAATAGTTGCATGATTTAAAGTATTAAAATTAAGTTTTTTAGTTTTAAGATTTTCATAAATCAGATCTAACAACCGTAAAGATTTCTCAGAATCAATACCTTTAAGAATTACAGTATTGCCAAAACTATTAATTTTAACCTGAAAAATTTTCTCCATAAAAAGTAAATTGTGATTAGTAGGACCAAACAAATTTTTTACAATTTCTAAATCCGTATAAGTCTTTTCAATTTGCAAATTACCCTACTCCATGAAAAACACCGTTTAAACTATAAGGATGGCTAGCTAGAATTTTTAAATTTATAATTTCTCCTAACCATTCAGGGTTAGCATTATCTACATGTACTGCTTGCATATATGGGCTTTTACCTACTAATTGTCCTTGTTTTCTACCGGCTCTATCTACTAATACTTGGTAAGTTTTCCCTACAGATTGTTTGTTAAATTCGTGTTGATAATACCCTAATACATCTTGTAATTGTTTTAATCTCTCTTCCTTCATGCTTTTTGGCGTAGAATCTGTTTTTAAAGCTGCGGGAGTTCCGGGTCTGGGGCTAAAAATAAAAGCAAAAGCCTGTATAAATTTTACTTTATCAATTATTTGTAGCGTATTTTTAAAATCTTGTTCCGTCTCTCCGGGAAACCCCACAATAAAATCTGAAGAAAACGCCATATTAGGTTTAACATTTCTTAATTTATCAATTACTCTTAAATAATCATCTATACTATGGGGTCGATTCATAGCTTTTAAGATACTATTAGAACCGGACTGAATAGGTAAATGTAAAAAAGGCATTAATTTATCTATTTCCTTATGGGCCATAATTAAATCATCATAAATTTCCGTAGGATAGGAGGTAGTATATCTAATTCTTTCTAAACCCTCTATTGTAGCTAATTCTAAAAGCAATCTCCCTAAAGACCATTCCTTATTATCTAGTGTTTCTCCATGGTAAGAGCTTACATTTTGCCCAAGCAGTGTTATTTCTTTAGCTCCTATTTTAACTAATTGTTTTGCCTCTTGCATAATCTGCCACACAGGACGCGAATATTCACTCCCCCTAGTATAAGGCACCACACAATAGGTACAAAATTTATCGCAACCTTCTTGAATAACTAAAAAACTACTACCGGCTTGCACACGATTTTGGTCTAATATTTCGGGAAGTTGTTCAAATTTTTCTTCCACTGGAAAATCCGTATTACAAACCGTTTTATGCTCTTCTTCTAATTGTTTAATCATTTCCGGTAATTTATGCCAAGTTTGCGGACCAAAAACTAAATTTACTTCTTTAGCTCTTTTTAAAATCTCCGAACCTTCAGCTTGAGCTACACACCCAGATATTCCGATAATTAAACTTTTACCAATTACTGCTCTTCGCTCTTTAATACTTCTTAATCTGCCAATTTCAGAAAAAACTTTTTCCGTAGCTTTTTCTCTAATATGACAAGTATTTAAGATAATAATATCAGCTTCAAGCAAATCATCTGTTTTTTCATACTTCAGCGTTTGGAGAATTTCACCGATTCGTAAAGTATCATAAACATTCATCTGGCATCCCCAAGTTTTAATATGATATTTTTTCTGCAATCTTATCTCCTTTAGTCACATATAAGCTTTTTGCCTCATTTATATAATAAGCTTCAATAAAATTTATAGTTTGGTTACTATTTTTTATACTTATATACTTCTTATAACATAATTCTCCTAAAAAATTAAGCTTTGGATATGTTATTTCAGAAATATATGTAATATTGCTATAAATTTCTCTATTAATTATGTTAGTTGGATTATTAATAGTATTTAGTACAAAGTTTTGGGCATTACCCAGTATAACAATAGGATTATCAAATAAATCGGTATTTCGTAAATCTTTGTTATTAAAAACTCTAGGACTTATTAAATATTCTAGATTCTCTGATAATATTGCCCCGTAAATATCAGATTTTTTGCTCTCTAAAGCAATAAAAACTTTAGTTCTTTTATCTAAAGTTGCAAATTCTGCCTTAATAACCTCGAACGCAGAAACTCCTACAACAGGAATATTTAAACTTAGTGCTAAAGCATTTGCTACTGCTATACCAACCCGAATAGCCGTAAAACTTCCCGGACCGCTACAAGCTCCTATAAAATCTAATGTTTCGTATGAAATTCCCGTACTTTGCATAAATTCCCGTAAAACTATAATAATAACCTCACTATTTTTAAGAGAGCTGATAATAATTTTTTTATGTACTAAATTTTGATTATTAAATAAAGCTATTTTAATTTCTGGAGCTGTTGTATCTAAAATTAAATAATACATAAATTGTTTTATATTTTTTATCTATAAATCCACACTCAAACACATAGTACCGTAATTCGGTAAAAAATCTTTATAGCTATCATATTGTATTAATTTATTAGTTCTAATAATACTAGCAACTACTTTTACATATTTTTTACTTTCTGCAGAATACTTCTCCAAATGATTAACCAATACAGTAGGATTAAAATCTATTTCATTAATCCGCATTTTATATCTACTTTCTCTAAATTCAGCATAACTAGGGTTAGTATTTAAATTATAATAATATGAAATTATAGATTTTTCTAAAGTATTATATCTTTTTACTGCATAGAATTTTCCTAAAACTCTAGCATACGGTATCATTCCCATATCTTCTGACCATGTCCATTCCGAGAACAACGAGTTACCTTCTTTTAAAAATCTTGAAATACCCCAACCAGTCTCATTTCCTGCCATAGCTATAGCTATAGAGTTTGGTACAATATCTACCCTTAATAATAGTTCTTCTAAAGCAAAAGCATAATCCCAAATATTATCAGCTTCTATGGAAATCTTATATTTGCTTGCCAAAATTTTAATTCTTTGTAAATCTTCATCTTGAAAATCCTGACGCACCATTTTTACGTTTAAATCTAGTACTTCTGCCCTTTCTGTTACTATCTCTTTTTGTACTTTAATAAGCAGGGGTAGTAAAATTTTAATAAAAGCTTGTTTTCTTATAACAATTTCTTCATGTGAGATCATTAAATCAAAATTATAAGGCATATTTCGAAAAAATACAGGTCTTGCCAAGCCTATCTCATTAGATTTTGTTCCTAAAATAATAAACTTATTAATATCATAAATTAACTGTTTATCTCCTTTAGTTTCTGATAACCGTAAACATTGATAGGCAGAAATCTTACGCTTACTTGCTTTATTAGCATTAGAGAAAATATCTTGATTAGATAAAGGATACTCCGTAAAAGTATATAAAAAACCGAACAAAATACTTACTATGCCAAAAATAATATATTGTTTTTGAATTTTATAAAAATGTTTTAAACTCTTAACCAAATCTACAGGATCTGTATTAATCTTGTTGATCAATGCTTCTTACTTCTTTTACTTCAGGAACATAATACTTAAGCATGCTTTCAATACCGTTTTTTAAAGTAATTGTAGAAGAAGGACAACCTGAACATGAACCCTGCATTTGCAAATAAACTACACCATCAACATATCTTTCAAAAATTATATCTCCTCCGTCCATTGCTACTGCCGGTCTTACTCTTTCTTCTATTAATTCTTTAATTAGCAATACTATTTCATCGTCTTCTTCATCTTTATTAACGGTAGCAGTTCTTGTTGCTTTTTGAGCAATTAATTTATCATCAATAATTGGTAAATTTGCAACAAAATGATCCATAATATATGCTAGGATTTTAGGTTTTACATGTCCCCATACTTCTTGTTCGCTAATGCTAACAGTAATAAAGTCTCTACCGAAAAATACTCCTTTAATACCATTAATTTTAAATAATCTTGTGGCTAAGGGTGATACTTCTGCTTCTTTAGCATTAGTAAAATTTAAACTAGTGTGAGTTTCTAACACAGCTTCTCCAGGAATAAATTTCATAGTTTTTGGGTTTGGGGTTTCTTCTACTTGAATAAACATTTTAATCTCCTTTAATTATATAAGACCTATAATGTTTTTAATTTCTTGTATTTTTTTATTAGCTATTATTTCAGCTTTTTGTGCATTATTTATATAGACCTCGTTTAAATATACCTTATCTTGTATTAATTTACTATATTTTTCTCTAATAGGACTTATTATTCCTACTAATTTTTCAACCAAACTATATTTAAACGAACTAAAGTTTTTATTAGCAAATTCTTGTAGGATTTGTAAAATATTTTGATTTTCTCCTAATTTATTACTACAAAAAGTATAAATTTTAACTAAATTGAGTAATTCAATTCTCTTTGTTAAATCCTCATAATTTGTAGGAAACGCTGCCGTATCGGTTTTAGCTTTCAGGATTTTATTAAGAATTGTATCATTGCTATCCGTAATTAAAATTCTTGAATGCTCGCTAGGATCGGATTTACTCATTTTTTTACTCCCGTCTTTTAAAGACATTACCCTAGAGTTACCTAATATTATAATTGGCTCCGGTATTTTAAAAGCAGTGGTATTGTAATCTTTATTAAATTTTAAAGCAATATCTCTAATAAGTTCTATATGTTGTTTTTGGTCTTCTCCCACAGGGATCAAATCCGTATCATATAATAGGATATCAGCAGCCATCAATACAGGATATACATATAAGCCTACCGAGGAAGCTTCTTTATTTGAGCCGGCTTTATCTTTAAATTGAATCATACGATTTAACCAACCAATTCTAGCAACACAACATAAAATCCAAGTTAATTCAGTATGTGCTTTAACAGAACTTTGAGCAAACAGTAAAGATTTGTTCACATCAATTCCGCAAGCTAAGAGACTAGCCAATAATGATAAAGTCGTTACATGTAAATCTTTAGGATCTTGAGAAACTGTAAGAGCATGTAAATTCACGATAGAAAAAATACATTGATAATCAGAATTATTTTGTAAATCAACCCAATTAGAAATAGCTCCCATATAATTACCTAAATGAACAACTCCTGTAGGTTGAATTCCGGAAAATACTGTTTTTATTACCATTTTTTATCTTAAACTTAATTATTATAAATAAGAGCTGTTAATAATTTAGGTTTTAACCCTTTTAAAATCACTCACTAAGTTATTAACAGCTCTTATTTAAGATCGGAAGAGCGTCGTGTAGGGAA
>NZ_DBKDTU010000226.1:0-4949 GCF_055505085.1 Candidatus Hepatincolaceae symbiont of Strigamia maritima | reverse complement strand
TAAATATTAGAATTTTTATAGTAAAAGTAATTAAATTTTTTATTATGATAATAATATCTTTGTGGGGCATAGAAAAGTTCATCATAGGCTCTCCCGTTAGGACTTAATTTAGTTTCATTATACACAGCAGTTCCTTCTTCTATCCATTCCGGTACGAAGATTCTCTCTACGTAAGGGAATAGATACACATAGAGTAGATTATGATCATATAATTGGTTAACATTATGGGTTAATTCATGCTTAAAAACAGTTTCTAGCCAACTGCCTGAAATAGTTTGGATTTCAGATAATTCTGCAGAAGTATTTAGCCAAAGATTAATTCTGTTCACAGTACTATAGGCATTTACGTAATCTACATTATTAGCTAAAAAAACATAAATTTTTACTAAAGGTTTAGCCCCATGAAAAGCATAAACCTCGTCTCCCCATTTTTCTATATTATTAGCTAAGATATAAGCGGTTTTCTCAAAATTTTTGTTATAAATAATTATAAAATTAAGAGTTTCTATTTTAGAGTTAAGTTTAATACTATCAAGATTATTAGAATATGCTCTAGAGTATAAAATAATAAAAATACTTAAAGTAGCTAATAAAATTTTTAACATTAATACATCTTTATATGTTGGGTTAATCAGTATAAAATTGTTCTACAGCTTAATATAGATATCCTATTCTTAGTTCTATAAAATTTTGTCCTTTGTTAGGTAAACTCAAATGACCATTAGAAAAATGTCTCATAAATAGTTCAACTTTAAGAACATCAATCCTAGTGCCCAAACCGGCAATTATACCAAAAGCAAATCTTGATCCAATGTGAGCATCTACTTTATTCTTAATATAGATTCCCAAACCTGTAAAACTATATATTTTTGGTATTCCTAAAACAACCTCCTGCATTACACCCAGATATGATGTGTTATTAAATGGTTTTTTTTTCTCACTGGTAGCTTTTTGAAGTCCAATCTCAATAGTAGCACGACCCGGCAACCTAAATATTCTGTCTCTCTGTTGATAGCCTAACGAATAATATGATAGATTTTTTAATCTTATGGACATTGAAGCTGATAATTGTAAAGCATTTATATAACTACCAAATGCCGGATTATCGATTATAAGGTAATGATTATCATTGGTATCGGCTAATGTCTTATTTGTAGTATATACTAACAACAAGCCCAATAAAATTGAATATACAATGTATTTACATAAATTTTTAAACATTTAACTTTTTATTTCCATACTTTCTGAAATAATAATACAAAGTAATTATATAATACAATTATTAGTCAGTCTAGTAATAAATCAAAATCTGTATTTTCCTTTAAATATAAGTACTATGCTTATCTACTACTTTTTCTATTAAAACGTAAATATAAAAATAATAATGGTATCCTTATTGAATAAGATTGATAATGTCAGATTATTAAAAATAAAAAAATTGTCCTCTTAAAATTTAGATTGGTTTGTGTATTTTGTATATAATCATCTAATTTCTTTATAATAAGAAAAAGATGTAATGCTTACAGTTGAATTGTTTGTTGTACATGTTTAGCAATCATCCATTCTTCTTGGGCAGGAATTACAAACATTTTAATACTAGAATTAGATTCTGAAATTAAGTAATTTTCCGGATTAGTATTAAGATTATTAGCTATTTTCATCCCTAACCAACTAAAACTATTTGCCACATGAGTCCGCAAACTTTTAGTATTTTCTCCCACACCCCCTGTAAAAATAATACTATTAAAACCCCCAAGTACTGCAAACATTGCCCCTATTTGTTTAATTAAGTTAAATTTATATAAATCCCAGGCCTCAATAGCTTTAGTATCAGTTGAGGAGGCTACAGTATAAAAATCGCTACTAAGGTCACTAACTCCTAAAATTCCGCTTTCAAAATAGAGTAATTTTTCTAGGGATGTTGCATTAAAGCCTTTATGTTGTAAAAGATACAAAATAATTCCTGGATCAATTGCTCCGGTTCTACTGCCCATTACTAAACCATCTAAGGGAGTTACTCCCATTGTAGTAGTAATACTTTTGCCGTTTTCCATAGCGCATAAGGAGGCTCCTGCACCTAAGTGGCAGGCAATTACTTTGCCAGAAGCAGCAGTTTTATCAATTTCATGTAATTTAAGAGCTAAATATTCATATGATAAACCATGAAATCCATATCTTTTTATGTTATCTTCCTCAATAAATTTCCTAGGAATAGCATAATATTGGCTAATTTTGCTATTAGTGCTATGAAAAGCTGTATCAAAACAAGCAATTTGCCTTAATTGTGGAAATTTAGCCTGTAGTACTTCCATAGGTCTAATATTATGAGGTAGATGAATCGGGCTTAAATAAGAAATATCTTTGAGGGTATTAATTAATTTATTATCAACTAAAGAAGGGAGCATATAATGGTTGCCGCCGTGAACTACTCTATGTCCAGCTGCAATTAAGCTAAGGGTAGGAAAAAGTTCTCTTAGGTTTTCTATAATAAAAATCAACATATCGTCTCTATTTTGAGATTCACTAAAATTATGAGTTTTTAAAAGTTTCCATTCACTACTATCTTTAATAATTAATTTAGGGTTATTGGTACCTATTCCGGAAATTTGTCCGGAATATAAATCTTTTAAGTCTTGAGCTGCAAAAAGTTTAAATTTTAAACTAGAAGATCCTCCGTTTAGAATAATAATAACTTCCATAATATATTCCTTAAAAAATTAAATATTTTGTAATAAAGTCGCCAGAGCACAAGAGGTTATTCGTGCCTGAATATTGTCTGCCCTACTGGTTAGAATAATAGGTACCTGTGCTCCTAGAACAATTCCAGCAACATTTGCCTGTCCTAAATATACTAAAGATTTAGTAAGAATATTTCCTGTTTCAATACTAGGCACTATTAAAATATCACAATTCCCAGCCACTTGGGAATTGATACCCTTTATTTGAGCTGATTCTGCACTAATAGCATTATCAAAAGCTAAAGGTCCTTCAATAATAGCTTTATCTAATAATTCTGGCATGTGAGACAAAGCATGTGCATCTAAGGATGATGGTATTCTATCGGTCGGAGTTTCCACAGCTGATAAAATGGCCACTTTGGGCTTATCAACACCTAATTGTTTAGCTAAATCTATAGCATTATTAGTTATATGAAATTTAGTAGCAAGGTCAGGATTGATATTAATAGCAGAATCCGAAATATAAAGCATTTTTTTATAAGTTTTAATTTCTACGGCAAATACATGGGAAATTCTACGTTTAGTGCGTAATCCGGTTTCTTTATTTACTACAGCATGCATTAATTCATCGGTATGAATATTGCCTTTCATCAAGGCTTGAGTTTTCCTTTCTCGACAAGACTTAACCGCTACATCTACGGCTTCAAGAGCAGTACCTGTATGAATAATTTGATAAGCAGTAATATCAAGATTAGCTAGGTTAGCAATATAATGAATTTTTTCAGTATTACCAAATAAAATTGGATTAATCAGTTTTTGTTTTGCAGCTTCGACAGCACTAATTAAAGACATATTATCAGTAGGATTTACTACTGCTACATTAAATGGTTCATATTGTTTAGAACTATATAATTTATCTATATAAATCAAATATTATCTCCTAATTACTTAAAGTATTGGCTACTATTATACTATAATTCTGGGAATATTAAAAATAAATTAGTGTATATCACTTTTAAAATGGGGATTGTAGCTAAAAAAAAGCTTGTTTAGAAAGATTCTAAATGTAAAAATTTCTTTCTGAGATTATCATATTGTTGTAATAAGGTATTAAAATTAAATTCTTTATATAAGTAATTTTTAGCATAAAAAACCATTTTTTTTCGTACTCCTTCATTTTCTATAAAAAAATTAAGCTTAGCAATAATTTCTTCTTTAGTGATATCTGCTAAATAAAGAGCATTTGTTGCGGTTAATTCCGGAAATCCCCCACTACGTGAACAAATAATTGCAACATCAGCTAAAATTGCCTCAATTCCTACCATAGGTAATCCTTCAGAATGTAAACTGGGAATAGTAGGGAAAACTGCAATTTTTGAATCTAAAAAATGTTGAAATACTTCTGCATTCGTAATATTTTTATAAATAATTAAACGTTTTTCTTTAATTAAGGTTTGGATTTTCGGCAGAGTAAGGCAATGCTCTAAAAATTCCTGTTCCCTCAAATTTTCTATACTTCCTGTTACTATTGCTTTGAAGTTCAGATGTTTATGTAATACTGAAGGAAGAGCTTCTAAATATTGCTTGATTCCTTTTTTATTAGTAGCACGTCCTGCAAAAATAATTTGATTTTTTTTAGCACCGGTAGCTAAGTTATTATGGAATAAATGTTGGTAAGAATTATGGATTACAAATACTTTAGATTTTAACATGGGTAAATATCTAAGAATTTCTTGTTTAAAATAATTGCTAACACAAATAATACCTGTTAAATGGCGTAATTTAGTAAAATATTGTAGATACTTATTAAAAAGCTTTCGTTTAAGAATAAGATTATGAGTAATTAATATTACTGGGAGGCTAATCTTTTTAGCAATAGCAGAAGCTAATCTATAATCTGATTCTACTTCTATAAGTTGGGGATTTTCTTGATTTATTATGGTTAATACTGCTTGTAAATACTTCTTAGGATTTACATTTAGATTAACATTAAAAATAAAATCTTTATTAGAAATATTTTCATAACATTGCTCTTTTGGAATAAAAATAATATTTTTATCTGGTAGAGGGGTTTCTGTAAAAGTAGAAACTATTTTAATATTATGATAAAATGCACTATATTTAATATATGGATAAGAAGCTAACCAAGTAGAAGCATTCTGATTTATACCTAAAGGCAGAAAATGTGGGTATATTTTTAATATTTTCATGGCAGACTCTTCCATAATTAAAGAGAAAATAATAAATACTCTTATATAATAGTAAAAATAG
>NZ_DBKDTU010000225.1:0-4961 GCF_055505085.1 Candidatus Hepatincolaceae symbiont of Strigamia maritima | reverse complement strand
TAGTTTAGGAGGTTGGTTAAGTTTTCTATATGCTTTGAAATTTCCTAAAAAAGCTTTGGCATTAATTAGTATAGCCCCTGCTTTAGATTTTACAGAAGATATTATGAATACCATGAATATTTCTTTACTCAATGAAGATTTAATTCCCATAGAAAGTATATTTATTAGCAAGAAACTCCTCACTACTGCCCAAAAATATTTACTATTACACAGTCATATTAATATTGATATTCCAGTAAGAATTTTACACGGCATGCAAGATAGTGCCGTACCCTATCAAAAAAGCCTAAGAATAATAGCTTTATTAAATGCAACAGATGTAGAATTGCATCTTTTTAAAGACGGAGATCATCGTTTATCCGAACCTAAATACTTAGAACATTTAAAAAAATATATTTTGGAATTTATCCCTAATAATGCTTAACCTTACGTCACATAAATCAGAAACTCTTGGCATCTTATGTTATGTGGCATATGTTCTGATTTTTAGTTATGTATTTATTTTAATTAATTATCTTTCTAAAAATATGTCTGCAGAGTTTTTATCTTTTATGAAGTTTGTAGCTACTTTTACTGCCACCCTCCCTTTTATGCTTAAAAACTTTAGTTTGTTTAAAACGAAAATAATCTGGTGGCACTTATTAAGAACTATAAATGGTTCTTTTATGATGATTTTTTTTTTTAAAAGCTTAGTTTTAATTAAAATTGCCGAAGTTACTGCCCTAAGTTTTATTGCTCCAGTACTGGCAAGTTGTTTAGCAATATTTTTTTATAAGGAAAGATTTTATAAACTACAATTTCTGATCTGCCTACCCCTAGCCATTATCGGGGGATTGATTAGTATTAATTTTTATTATACTCTTACCCTGAATGAAGGTAGTATTTATGCTCTACTTTCTACCATTTTAGTAGCCTTTGATATGCTAATTACTAAAAAAGTAGCTAAACATGATAAAATTTTTACCTGTATTTTTTATGCAGCCTTGTTCGGGATAATTTTAAATGCCTATCCAGGCTTAAGAAGTGCTCATACTTTTATTTTTAGTATGGAAATTTTAGTATACTTGTTCCTGTTTATGGCTATCTTCTTAGCAGGAATTATTCTAAGATTACAAGCTTTTAGATTGGCTACGGTTAATGTTTTAATGCCTGTTGATTTTTCAAGATTATTTTTTGCAGCATTAAGCGGTTATATATTTTTAGAACAGACTATTAACCCAAATATTTTAATTGGAGCTACTTTAATTTTTATAGCAATTATATTAAGTTCTTTTATACAAGGAGAAAAAAAACATGAGCACATTGTATCAAACCAAAAAATTAACAAAAGTTGAGCTTTACAAGCCATGCAATCCGGCTACTTTTAAGGCTGAAACCACCCAAGATATTACTCCCATAGAAAATTTTATGGGGCAAAATCGGGTGCTTTCAGCCTTAGAGATGGCAATAGAAATTAAAAATACTGGTTACAATGTTTTTGCTTTAGGACCAAACGGAATAGGCAAACAAACCATTACCACTAAATTTTTTCAAGATAAAGCTAAACACAAAGCTTTACCTTCTGATTTTTGTTATGTTTATAATTTTAATAACAAAGAAAAACCTAATTTTATTGAATTTAAAGCCGGTGAGGCTAAGATTTTTAAAGAAGATATGAATTCTTTAATTAAAGAGTTACAAGTATTAATTCCTTCAAGTTTTAAAAATATTACCTATAGAACTAAACTTAAGAATCTAGAAGCTTCTTTTTTAGAAAAACATAGTGAGAAAATTCAAAAGTTACAAGCAGAAGCTTTAAAAGAAAAGATTAATATTGTGAAATCCGCCGAGGGATTTGTATTAGTGTTAGTTGATGATAAAAAACAACCGGTAGCACCTGATTATTTTAGTTCTTTACCAAAGGAGAAGCAAGAGTTGCTCACAAATGAATTAAAACGAGTACAACACAAATTAGAAAAAATCCTCTTACTTATTCCAGTAGGAGAACAAGAAAAACAACTAAAAATTCAGCAGGAAAATATTAAATTATTAGAACACGTAATAATTCCAGCACTTACTAAAATGGAAACTAAATGGGCACATAATCCTGTAGTATTAACCTATTTAGAAAAAGCTAAAGCTCATTTATTACTGCATCCTGAATATTTTGTTAAAATTACAACTACTAATGATGAAAATACAGAGAATCCAATCTTATCATTTTTAAAACCAAAAGCTAATAAATATTCCCTAACTAATTTTGAGGTAAATGTTATTTTAGATAACAGCCACTATACCGATAATAATGCAGGAGCCCCAGTGATAGTTTTAGAAAATCCTAATTATGCCGAAGTATTCGGTAAAATTGAATATATGAGCGAACTTGGTTCTCTAAATACTAACTTTACTCTAATTAAAGCAGGAGCCTTGCATCGTGCTAACGGCGGATATTTAATTCTTGATGCACGAAAAATCTTAGAAATTCCTTTTTTATGGGATAAGTTAAAGCGTGCTATTAAAAGTAGGAGTATTCAAGTGGTTAATCAAGAAAGTGCTATTTATTACGGAAGCTCCTTTACTTCTATTGAGCCACAGGCAATTCCTTTGAATGTAAAAATAATCCTCTTAGGGGAACCGGACATCTATTATGCTTTATTAGATTATGATAAAGAATTTGAAGATTTATTTAAGATTTGTGCCGACTTTGATCAGGAAATTTCTTATAACAATGAAAATATTCAACTATACGCATCTTTAGTAGCCTCTTTAGTTGAGAAAGAAAAGCTACAACCTTTAAATAAAACAGCACTCGCTAGAACAATAGAATTCGGAGCTAGAATAGCTGAGAGCCAAGAAAATTTAACCACTAGGGTTTCTTTGATTAAAGATTTAATTGTAGAAGCTAATTTTTTTGCTTTGAAGAAAAATAAAAATTTAATTGAATTAGAAGATATAGAGTTAGCCTATACTGAGAGACGTTATCGTGCTTCTAAAGTACATACATATATGCAAAAACAAATTCAAAATAGAACTATCCTGATAGAAACTCAGGGAGAACAGGTAGGACAAATCAACGGCTTATCTATTTTTAGTATTCACGATTTCATGTTCGGACAACCTCAAAGAATTAGCTGTACAGTCTATAAAGGTAAAACTGGAATTATTGATATAGAAAAAAGTGTGAATCTCTCCGGAGCGATTCATTCTAAGGGTGTTTTCATTTTATCCGCTTATCTGCATAGTTTATTTAGCAAAGAGATTTCTTTAGCATTTACCGCAACTCTAAGTTTTGAACAATCTTATGGTAAAATTGACGGAGATAGTGCCTCAGGGGCTGAATTATTTGCACTGCTATCATCTTTAGCAGACTTGCCTATTAAACAATCTTTTGCAGTAACCGGCTCGGTTGATCAAAAAGGAAGGATTCAGCCTATCGTTGGCGTTAATGAAAAAATTGAGGGATTCTTTGATATTTGTCAAAAACGGGGCTTAAATTCTGAACATGCTGTAATTATACCCCAAAGCAACGTTAAGAATTTAATGCTAAAAAAAGAAGTTATAGAGTCAATAGATTGGGGATTATTTAATATTTATGCTATCTCTAGTATTTCTGAGGGAGTTGAGCTCTTAACCGGAATTAAAGCAGGAGTATTACAAGAAGATGGTTTATTTGAAGAAAATAGTGTATATAGAAAAATTCAAGATAAATGGCTTACTATAACTAAGGATATTGCTACTGCTAAAGATTTTACCGAATAATCTTATTTCTTTACCTCTAAGCATTCATAAGTAATATACGTATAAGTAGTATTTTCTGGGTAAAGTTTCTACATCTTTAAAGAATACTCGGGGACAACTTAACTACGGTACTGCAAAGCATACTACACAGAATTAAATATAAGGAAAACAAATGAAATCAATTAAGCCTATCATCATTATTCCCTCAAGACTAGCTGCAAAAAGGCTACCCAATAAACCTCTCTTACTAATTAATAATGAACCTATGGTAATCCAAATTCTAAACAGAGCCCTTGAGGCAGATATTGCCGAAGTATTAGTTGCCTGCGGGGATAAAGAAATCTTTGAATTAGTAAAAGAGAATAGTGGCAATGCAATATTAACCGACCCTACACTGCCTTCAGGCACAGATAGAGTTTATGCTGCTTTAACTGCTTTTGACACACAACAGAAATATAATTTGATTATTAATTTACAGGGTGACTTACCGAATATAGATTCTCAAAATATAAAAACCTGTTTTGCAACTTTAGTAAATAATTATCAGATTTTTGATATTACTACAATCGGAGCAGAGATAACCGATATGACAGAGCGGGAGAACCCTAATGTAGTTAAAGCTATTGTAAGTTTTCAGCATACACTAAATACTAATACACAAACCTTACAAAATACACATCTAACTACTAAAATCAATAATATCTTAACTAATAATTCTTTACCCCAAGCTGTTAGAACAGGTCGTGCTCTCTATTTTACTAGAAGTACTGCTCCCTGGGGGGAAGGAGAGCTTTACCATCATATCGGGGTTTATGCCTACACAAGAGAGGTTCTAACTACTTTTGTAAACTTACCTCCTTCTCCTTTAGAAAAAAGAGAAAAACTAGAACAACTAAGAGCATTAGAACATAATTTAACTATCGGATTTAGTGTGGTAGATTCTATTCCTATTAGTGTAGATACTAAGAAAGATCTTCAAAAAGCTAATGACTTTTTTAAAACTAGAAACTAAATGACAATTATATACATAAAAAACCAAACCAATAAAAACCAAATAATTCAATCAAATTTAAGAAACTAATTTTTAATCTCTTTTTTATTACTAAAATTGCTAGCAAATAAATTTAACTTACATTTTTTAGTAAAATATTATACATTATAGGAATAATTATTCTTATAATTTTCATCAAACAACAAGATGCAAATAAAAATTATTTGCATACAATCTAAATATAAAATTGTAA
>NZ_DBKDTU010000224.1:0-4999 GCF_055505085.1 Candidatus Hepatincolaceae symbiont of Strigamia maritima | reverse complement strand
ACACTCTTTCCCTACACGACGCTCTTCCGATCTTTAAAATTTTAAATTTTCCGTTTAGATTAATTTTCAATTTACCAATGCCCTATGTGTGGTCTATGAATGATGAGGATATTTACGATGCATTAGAAGGAAATTTAATTCAAAAAATTAGGTATGGGCATCCGGAACAAAATACTCTTAGGGTGGTTTTAGATTTATCAAGTCCTGTAGCAGTAAGAAAAGCTTTTTTAACACCAGAAAAATCAGGAGGGTATAATTTTATTATAGATTTACAAGTGTCCAATGCAGTAAGTTATGCTTTAGACAGTGCAACTTTAATTGCTGGGAATGATCCTAGTTCTTTAAAAAAATATGCTAAGGAAATTAAGAGATTTGAAGCTGTAGAAAGAGATAAAAAAAGACAAAATATGATTAAATCTAAAATATCAGATTATTTATCTACGGTAAAGTATCCTGTTCCTAATAAAAACAATCTTGATAGAAGGGTTACTGTGGTTATAGATCCAGGTCATGGAGGAAGAGATTCAGGAGCTATTGCTAATTTTGATCATGGAGTAATGGAAAAAAATATTGTACTTAGTATAGCTTTATTATTACAAAAACAATTAGAAGAACATCCTGATATTAGTGTGATTCTTACTCGTAAAGGAGATTATTATTTACCTCTGCAGGATAGATCTCTCTGGGCTAGGTATTTTAATGCAGATTTATTTATATCTATTCATGCTGATAAATCTTCTGATGTTACCTCAAAAGGATTATCTATTTATACTTTATCTGAACAAGCATCAGATGCTCAGTCACAATTATTAGCTAATAATGAAAATAGATCTGATATTTTAGCTGGTATTGATTTATCTAAAGAAAGTGAAGAGGTAACTAGAATTTTAATTAATTTATCTCAAAGAATTAAAATTAATGAATCTATAGTATTAGCTAATAAAGTTTTAGAAAAAGTTATACAAGGGGTGCCTGTTTTAACTAATCCTGTTAGATACGCGGGATTTCAAGTATTAAAATTACCGGATGTTCCGTCAATTTTAATAGAAACAGGTTTTTTATCTAATGAAGAAGATGTTATTCGTTTAACAGAGGCAGATCATCAAGCTGTAATAGCTAAAAAAATAGCTCAGGGAATAGAAACTTATTTATGGGATAAGAAAAAACTTACTATAAGACCAAGTTATTAAGTAATTTAATTAGCTAAGAATGTTAACTTTTATACAAGCTTTTATTAATTTATTAATTTTAATTATTGATAGTTTTGTTTTTTGTGCTAAATCTTTAAGAGATTTTCTACTTAAAAAAAAATCTACACCTTTAACAAAAAATCAAAAAATACTAATTGATGATATTTTAAATACTACATCTGTTCTGCAAGATAAACCTATCCATAAAGATATTATTTTAGGTGATATTCTAAAACAAAAGAAAAATAAAACTCAGCTATTTTTACAATATTTTTTATCCTTATTTTGTATTTTAGTATTGTATCTAGTTTATATATTATGGGATTTACCGGATTATAAACAACTCGGTGATTATAATCCGCCTCTTATAACTAGAGTATATAGTGCTGATGGTTATGTACTTTCTGAATTAGCTAAAGAAAAAAGATATTTTGTCTCTAGTAGAGATATTCCTATTTTTATTAAGAATGCTTTTATTTCAGCAGAAGATAAAGGCTTCTATAATCATAATGGTTTTGATATTTTAGGAGTAATTAGAGCTTTTATGAAGAATACCTCTGCATTATTTAATAAAAGAGGAATTGAAGGAGCTTCTACTATCACTCAACAGGTAGTAAAGAATTTTTTACTGAACAATGAGCGTACTATTAATAGAAAAATTAAAGAAGCGGTTTTAACAAAACGCGTGGAGAATACTTACTCCAAAGATAAAATTTTAGAACTTTATTTAAATAAAATCTATTTAGGAAAAAGTTCTTACGGTGTTGCTATGGCAGCTCTTAATTATTTCAATAAATCCTTACAAGAACTTACTATAGCAGAAGCTGCTTTTTTAGCAGCTTTACCTAAAGCCCCTGCCAGATATGATCCTACTATTAATTATGAAACGGCAAAAGCAAGAAGAGATTGGGTTATTAGTAGAATGCTCTCAGATAATAATATTAGTACCGAAGAGGCTAAAGAAGCAATAGAAGAACCTATTATGACCCAATATAGGGATAATCTTAAAACTTTAAATACTAATTATGCAGTGGAGGAAGTTAGGAAAAATCTTATAAAACTCTTCGGATATCAGGCAATTTATGAAGATGGATTAAATATTAAAACTACTATAAATTATAAATTACAATCTTATGCTTATACTGCTCTACGTGCTGGGCTTGAGAGATATGATATGCAAAACGGTTATAGAGGACCATTCTTTAGAACATATACAAATAAAGCAGAATTTAAGAATCTTAAATTAGGTAGTATTAATAAAGAGACTGATAACTATATGTGGTTTGATGTTTTAAGAAAAAACACTGCAGTTATGGAAAATAAAGAATCTCTTATACCTTTATCTATAGGAATTATTATTGAAATATCTTCAAAAAAACTACAAATAGGCTTATTAAATAAAGAAATTATAGAAATAGATATTAGTACTAGTACTTGGGCTAGCCCTCCTACGAGTGAGGGAAAGAAACGTTTATCTAATTTCAATACTATCTTGCAAATAGGTGATATTATTTTAGTACAGAGTAAAACTAATAAAGAAGGAAATGTATACTGGGAATTAAAACAAGAACCTCAAGTAAACGGTGCTCTTGTAGCCATGGATCCGCGTAATGGTGATATTTTAGCAATACAGGGAGGATACTCCTTTGCTAGAAGTGAATTTAATAGAGCCACTCAAGCATTACGTCAACCCGGTTCGGCTTTTAAACCATTTGTATACCTAAGTGCAATACAGCAAGGATATAAAGCTAATGATTTATTTTTGGATGCTCCTTATGTATCACAGAATAAAGATAGTAATACTTGGAAACCTAAAAATAACCTTAATAGATATAGGGGATATGTAACTTTGCGTAATGCTTTGGAGTACTCTAGAAATTTAGTTACAATTAGAATAACAGAAGCTATAGGTTTAGATAAAGTTAGTAATTTATCTAAGATTTTTGGTATTTATGATAAAGATTTACAAGATTTATCCACTGTATTAGGTTCTCAAGAAACTACTTTATTAAATATGGTTAAGGCATATGCTATGCTTGCTAATGAAGGTAAAAAAATAGATTCTAATTTAGTAGTAAGTACTCAAAATAAAGATAATAAATCTATTTATAAAAGAAATAATATTGCTTGTGTAAGTTGTAGTGATATCGCCTTTACTAATCAACCTTTTCCTCAATTATTAGATAGTAGAGAACAAATTATTGATCCACAAGATATATATATAATTTTAAATATTTTACAAGGAACTGTAGAGCGTGGTATATCACGGCGAGCTAAAGTTAGAGGATATGAAATTGCTGGTAAAACCGGAACCACAAATGATTCTAAAGATACTTGGTTTGTAGGATTTTCACCGAATTTGGTAGTAGGAGTTTATGTCGGATTTGATAACCCTAAAAGTTTAGGAGAATATGCCTCAGGAACTAATACTGCTCTACCAATCTTTGCAGATTTTATGAAACAGGCACTATTATTCTACGATAAAGATCCTTTTAGAATTCCTAATGGTATCAAAATGGCATGGATTAATTATCAAACCGGAAAACTTGCCTCAGCAGGTGATGAGGGGGTTATTCTAGAAGCATTTAAAGATAGTGATGATATAAACGCTTCTATAAATACTGAGGAAGTTGGACAGAATGAAGGAATATATTAGAAATGTTATTAAGTGAGTTTGAAATAAAATCTTTATTAGAAAAAATAGGTAAATCTATAATCTTATTAAGGAGGCTACTTTGACTATGATAATTTATTACTTATTAAGCAAAATTTAGAAAAACTCTTAGAGGATCCAAATCTATGGGAAGATCAAGAAAAAGCTAAAAATTTAAACAAACAGTATATCTCTTATAAAACTGAAATTGAAAATATTGCTCATTTAAATAATAATTATCAAGAACTAAAAGATTTATATACTTTGTGTATAGAAGAAGAAGATGTTGCTTTAGAAGTTGAAGTTATTCAAAATATTCAAAAATTTCAAAAAACTATTAAAGAATTTGAAATAAAATCCTTATTGAATAAAGAGCTAGATAAGAATAATGCTTTTTTAGAAATACATTCAGGTGCCGGAGGAACAGAATCTCAGGATTGGGCAGAAATGCTTCTTAGAATGTATCTAAAATGGTCGCTCAGTCATAAATATGAAATAGAATATATTTCAGAAATTAAAGGGGAAGAGATTGGCATAAAAGCTGTTATTGTAAAAATTATAGGGCTATATGCTTATGGATTCCTAAAAACTGAGGCAGGAGTACACAGGTTAGTCAGACTTTCTCCTTTTGATACCAATAATAAACGGCATACAAGCTTTGCATCAGTATGGGTTTATCCTGAAATTGATAATAATATAGAAGTAATTATAAATCCATCAGATCTTAAGATAGATACTTATAGAGCATCCGGTGCCGGAGGGCAGCATATTAATACTACAGATAGTGCTGTACGTATTACACATCTTGTATCAGGAATTGTAGTACAAGCACAATCAGATAGATCTCAACATAAAAATAAAGAAATAGCTATGAAAATGTTAAGATCTAAACTTTATAATTTAGAATTGAATATTAAAAAATCTAAAATACAAGATAGCAATAATCAGAAATCAGAAATAGGTTTTGGCAGTCAAATACGTTCTTATGTACTACATCCTTATAAAATGATTAAAGACTTAAGAACTAATACGGAAAACTCTAATTCTAAAGCAGTATTAGATGGAGATTTAGATGCTTTTATTCTTAGTGCATTATTAAACAAAAAATATTAATATTATAATTATTAAGGTTAGCTGAAAGCATAGATTATAAGTG
>NZ_DBKDTU010000223.1:0-5064 GCF_055505085.1 Candidatus Hepatincolaceae symbiont of Strigamia maritima | reverse complement strand
TATGGGGGGATAACCACTCTCCTTCCCCCCACCCTTAAAATATCAGTTTCTTAATAAGTATTATTAAAATAATTTTAAACACCAGTTATTCCACAATAAATTTAACGAAAATAGTATTATAAGTTATCTGAGATAGTTATTAATAAATATCTTTTTAAGAAGAGCTTATCAAAAAATAATTAATATGCTAAACTAGAGAGTGTTAATAATCTTATAAGAAAGGAGAATAAGGAGTTAATGTTATTAAAAATCTTAGCTTTTTGGTTTTTAGAGGAAAATAAGCTTAAGTGGTTTGTAAAAGAAGAGAGTTTTGATACTGCAATTAGAGATAAATTCCAAGACTTTTATGAAGAAGCAATACAAAAATTTACCCTTAATAATATAAAAAATAAAGAAGACGCTGTAGCTTATATAATTTTATTTGATCAGTTCCCTAGAAATATGTTTAGAAATACTTCTAAGAGCTTTGCTACGGATAATAAAGCCTTAGCAATAACTAAGTATGCGTTATTTCAAGAATTTGATAAAGAATTAAATAAAGAATATAAGCACATTCTGTATATGCCATTAATGCACAGTGAAAAATTACAGGACCAAGAATTATCCCTAGAAAAATTTCAAAAAATAAGCATTAATGAACCGACTTATGCTATACAACATTTGGAGATCATTAAAAAATTCGGTAGATTTCCACACCGTAATAAAATTTTAGGAAGGGAGTCTACCCCTGAAGAAATAGCTTTTTTAAAAACCCCTAATTCTTCATTTTAAGAATGGTTAATATTTAGATACTATATACTTACTATAAATTTAGAAGAAAATTACGAGAAATTTAGGAATGAAAAGATTAACCAAAGACTTCTTCCTACAAGATACTGATATTGTAGCACAACAAATCATTGGAAAAAAGGTAACCTTTTATGAACATAGTTTTATTATTACTGAAACTGAAAGTTATAATGAAACAGACCCTGCTAGCCATACTTTTGAAGGTAAACTAACTAAAAGAAATAAAATAATGTTTAGTGCTGCAGGGGTTTTTTATGTATATTTAATTTATGGTATTTATTACTGTATAAACTTTGTGACAGGGAGCCAAGGAAAAGGTGAGGCTGTTTTATTAAGAGCTGCTCTTAACCTTAAAACTCAACAATTAATTAGCGGACCAGGGAAATTATGTAAAGAATTTAGTATCAATAATACCCATAACGGATTAAGTTTTATTAGTAATTCTTTAGTTTTTGTAGAAGATATCGGGCTTAATTTAGAATATATTACAACTAAGAGAATTGGTATTACTAAGGGGGCTGACTTATTAAAAAGATTTTTAGTAGAACCTAAAATTGTTAAAAATTTACAGCTACTGACACTGAAACATAACTAAAAATATTAAAAAATAGGAGAATTTTTTGTTTATAGATGATATACCTAAGCTTGATTATAATGATGTTTTAATTGTGCCAAATCGCTCTGTCTTGGAGAGTAGGCAGCAAATTAATTTAAGTAGAGAGTTTCAGTTTTTACACTCAAAAAATAAATGGGAAGGAATTCCTATAATAGCTGCGAATATGGATGGAGTAGGAACTTTTGCCATGGGGCTTGCTTTGCAAGAGCATAAAATATTAACGGCAATTACCAAACATTATAAAGTATCTGAGTGGGAAGTAGCTTTAGATAAAGGGTTAGATATGAAATATAATATTCTAAGCATCGGGATTAGAGATGAAGATTTAATACTGTTAGAACAATTACAGACGTTAATTCAAAAGAAACGGCAAAAATTACATTTTATTTGTGTGGATGTGGCAAATGGCTATACTAATCGATTTACTAACTATGTACAACTCTTAAGAGAACAATATCCTAAGATTACCCTTATTGCTGGTAATGTAGTAACTCCTGATATTACTACGGATTTAATTCTAAAAGGGGTTGATATTGTGAAAATCGGAATAGGTTCTGGTTCTGCTTGTATTACCAGATTAAAAACTGGGATTGGCTATCCGCAATTCTCGGCAGTGGTAGAATGTGCTCAAGCTGCTCATAAGGTAGGAGGAAATATTATTGCTGACGGAGGTTGTAATTACCCTGCGGATGTTGCTAAAGCTTTAGCAGCAGGAGGAGATTTTGTAATGCTGGGGGGAATGTTTGCTGGGCATGATGAGAGTTCTTTTATACCTAAAGATGGATACATTGCTTTTTACGGAATGTCATCTCAACAAGCTATGGAAACCCATTACGGAGAAATGTCTGCTTATAGAACTTCAGAAGGCAGAGAAGTAAAAATCAAATATAAAGGAGCAATTGAGAATACTTTAAAAGATATTTTAGGGGGAATAAGAAGTACCTGCACTTATGTAGGAGCTGTTAATATCAAAAATCTTCCTAAATGTGCTAATTTTATTAAAGTATATAGAACTCATAATACGATTTTTGAGAATTTATAAATTTATGCTTGATTAAAGGTAGTAATAGCTTTATTTTTAGGTATAATAATAGCAATTTTAATGATTTTGATAGATTAGGCTTAGCTTTACAATATATGTTTGGCAAGGGATTAGAATATAAGGATTTGGTTAATAAAAGTAGGTAGTTTATTTTCTAGCATTGTGGGCATTGATGTAGCTTTCCAAAACAAAGGCTTTGAAATATCTTGGGCAAATGAAATAGACAAAAATGCTGCACTAACCTATCACTCAAACTTCAACCATAATCTCATTAATGATGACATAAAAAATATCAGTGAATATGCACTACCTCAAATAGACATTTTAGTTGGTGGTTTCCCTTGCCAAGCTTTCTCTATAGCAGGTCATAGAAAAGGATTTGAAGATGAAAGAGGTTCTATTGTATTTGAGGTGTTTAAAATTTTAGAGTCTCAAAGACCTAAAATTGTTTTTTTAGAGAACGTAAAAAATTTACTGTCTCATAATGAAGGTAAAACCTTAAGATATTTATTAGATTACCTAACAAATGTTGGCTATCATATTAAATACGAAGTTCTAAATACATGTAACTGTGCAGATATACCGCAAAATAGAGAAAGGGTTTATATTGTAGGGTTTTTAAATCAATACCATTGTAATGATTTTAAATTTCCAAAAAGAGAAATTAACACAAGATCTATCCAAGATATATTGGAGGATAAAGTATCTGAAGAATTTTACTATAACAAATATAGTTTTTTTAAAATTTTGAAAAAAGAAATAACAAGAGAAGATACTTTTTACCAGTGGAGAAGACACTATGTTAGAGAAAATAAAAATAACCTTTGCCCTACTTTAACAGCTAATATGGGAACAGGTGGTCATAACGTACCTTTAATTAAAGATAAAATAGGCATTAGAAAACTAACTCCTAGGGAGTGTGCAAGATTGCAAGGTTTTAGTGATGATTATGTATTTCCTAATAATATGGCTAAAAGTCATTTATATAAACAAATAGGAAACAGTGTCAGTATACCTGTTGTAGAAAAAATAGCATTAGAAATAAAAAAAAGCGGTTAATTGAGTGGAAGAAAAAGATAAATGGGTATAAACCTTAGAAATATAGATGAGGGAATTTTTCGCACCATGAATGGCAATGCAGATGCACTTATCGCAATAAGTAGGGTTATTAAAGCTGAATTTCCTTGTTCAAGAGTGGATGTCACCAATGCTAAATATGATGGCTATTGTAGATTTAGGCGGTACACAAAAACTATTAAGAATTCAAATAAAAGGAACAAAAACAGGCTCTGTAAATTTTACTGGGGGTTATCGCAGTGGGCAACAAATAAATAAGGATGCTCCTAAAAGAACATATAAATATACAGAGAAAGACTGTGACCTTATAATTGGTATAGACGGTTTTAATGGGGAATGCTATATAATTCCTATATCTGTGTTATTACAGACTGGAAGAACCAAAGAAAACTATCACGACTACAAGAATACAAAGAAAACTGGCAGATATTACTTGATATTGCATCAAGTAAAAAGTAACTCATTAATTCCATCAAGCGTATAATTACCTAAATAAAATTAATATCTTGAAGAATAAACCATAAGTTTAATTTTTTTGTAAATAATTTAGACTCCACTCATTCTTAAAATTATTATTCTCTAAATCAAAGGGTAAGGTAAAATGATAATTTAGTAGAGTTTCATTAAGTATGCCATAATAACAACCTCTGCTGATTATTATTCCCATACTAGATTTAAAAGCATAGTATTCATTATTAACCTCTAAAACAATTAATTTATTATCGGCTGATCTTTGTATAATCTTTACTTTAGGATGCAGATTAAATCGTAAATAAGCTTCTTTAAGGTGATGATTAATTTTATCTTTAAAACTAATGAGTTCTTCTACTAAGATATAATTTCCAAGATTTTTTTCAATAGAGATAGTTTTATGATACACAAATTTTAAACTATTTCTATAGGCTAGGTAAGAAATAATATCAGTCTGCCAATGTTCATCAACTCTGGGTTCTATTTTAATGTCTTCAAGATTATTTTTACTAAAATATAATTCACCCTCTTTTCCCATTAATACTAAACCTGAATGGGCATCTCTGTGCATGTCTTTAGCGTTATTTACAAATAATTTAGCTGCAGCTACATTAACCTCAGTACTTAAAATGCTGTTATATTTATTATATTTACCACCGATATCCACAATAACCAAAGAGTTACCTCCTGTGATTCTTAAATAACCGCTGTATCTTAATTGATTATAAGGCTTAGGGTTTACATGACTTAAGGAAAATAAATAATCTATATAATTTTTATCTACCTCAACACCGCCGTTAAAAACTGCTAAGGAGTTATCCATACTTCTAAGAGTTTTAATAAATCCTACCATATTATCTATGTATGAAATTAATTTTTGATTGATACTAACTTCTTCTTTTAAAACATGATATAAGGTGAGTAAATCATCTAAATAGGTAATAGTAATATAAGGGTTTCTAGTATAATGCCCCCCATCAGGTAAAATAATCGTATCTAATTGTTCAATTAAACCAGCTATGGCTATATTTAAAGATCGGAAGAGCGGTTCAGCAGGAATGCCGAGACC
>NZ_DBKDTU010000222.1:0-5081 GCF_055505085.1 Candidatus Hepatincolaceae symbiont of Strigamia maritima | reverse complement strand
TGAATTTTTTAAGAAGGACTATAAATATTTTAATTCTAAAGTTGCTATATCTTATAAAGAACATTTAGAAAAGCTCTTGAATAAGCAAACAAAAGAATCTATAAGTGTATCTACAAAAAGAGGATACTTAAACGATTTAAAATCATTCTTATATTATTTAATAAGAGAAAATGGGTATAAAAAAAGCTTAAATTATCATGATATAGAATATTTGAATTTATCAATATCACAAAATACTTCATTAATAAATATCAATAATTTTAAAGAATATCCCAACATAGAACAATGCAAAAAAGTATTATTAAATATGAAAGAAGAAACATTAATAGAAAAAAGGAATAAAGCATTATTTGCATGTTTAGTAATAAGTGGAGCAAGAATAGAAAGTTTAATAAGCTTAAAATTAGGATCGGTTGATATCAATAAAAAGCTAATAAAACAAAGAGCAAAAGAAGGTATTAAAACTAAGTTTTCAAAGAATATAGATACCTTTTATTTTCCTGTAGGAAATGAATTTACAGAAGTATTTAATAAATGGCACTTATTTTTACAAATAGAATTAGGATATAAAAATAATTATCCACTGTTTCCTAAGGCTTATATTACATTAGATGAAGATTTATTCTTTAAACAAGAAGGATTTAGTTCAAAACCAAAGTTTTTTACATCCACAACACAGGCTAGAAACATTATAGAGGAAGCTTTTAAAAAAGATGGATATATATTTAATCCACATTCAATAAGGCATATGCTAGCACACATTGGAGAAGAAAGATGTAGTAATCCAGAAGAAATGAAAGCATGGAGCCAAAACTTAGATCATAGTAATGTAAGTACAACTTTTCAAAGTTATGGCAATGTTCATATAAATAGAGTAAGAATCATTTTAGAAAATTTAAAAGTTAATCATTAAAAATAGAAAAATTATTTATTAAAATTAATTAATATTTATTAAAAAGGTAGCAGAATAGTAGCAGAATGATTTTGTATGATTTTAAATAATTTGTGGAAAGCTAAGAAAATAATGGTTGCGGGGGTTGGATTTGAACCAACGACCTTCAGGTTATGAGCCTGACGAGCTACCGGACTGCTCTACCCCGCGACAAATAGTAGTATTTAAAGAATCTTAAAACTACCCTTATACATTATTATTAAATATAAAAAGATTGTCAATCAATTACTTATTGTCAGATATTCTCATTACGTATTTTTATTGTTAAGAATCATTGCTTAGAGCTACTTTTTTTGCTTAGAGAAATATAAAATAGCACAGGAAACTAAACTCATGCCTCCTGCAAATATCCACATAATATTTAAGGATGAATAATTTACAATTAATCCGTAGATAGTAGGACCCATTGCAGTACCGACTTGCTCCATTCCTACTGCCATACCGAAAATCATTCCGTATTTTGTTAGGGAACTCTGGTTTGATGCTTTTGTAGCAACTGATGGAAAATACACACCTAATCCGGCGGATAAGAGAAATAATACCCCTATAAAACTATAAATATCTTGCACCCAGATTAACAATATTACCGCTGACATTCCTAACAATCCTGTATAAATAGCTTTATTGCCATAGAAGAATCTACTCACTACTACCTCAAAAAATACTGTATTTATTCCTACTAATACCCAAATTATCCCCAAGTGTAAAGCAGTAAACCCAAAGATCTGAGAAGACCAAATACTAAGAAAAACCTCTAACCCTATAGCAGAAAAGCCAAAAAACATCATAAAGTATGCATTTAATAGAAATGCCCGTTGCTTTATTAAAGTTTTCAGGTAACTAAGTGTAGAATTTTTGTTATCAAAAATTGTATTTTTACTCTCACTAAAAAAAATTGCAAAAACTATTAAAGTAATTACATAAGCTATTCCTGACACTAAAAATGGTAAATATAAATTTTGTCCGCTTATATCATTACCAACCAATAACCCCCCTAGAGAGGGTCCTGCAATTAAGCCTAGAGAAAATCCCCCACTGATTAAGCTTACTGCTTTAATGCGATTCTCTTTAGTAGTTAAATCTGCTGCTATGGCAAAAAATACCGGTACGTTGCCCGCAAAAAAACCTGATACTAATCTTCCCCAGAATAATAAGGTATAATTTTCAATACTTTGACTAATTAGAAAATACGTAATACCTAAGCCGGCAAAAGTAATCATTAAAACAGGTTTACGTCCTACTCTATCACTTAAATTACCCCAAAATAAACAACCTATAAAATTGCTGATTCCAAAACCCGCAACGAATATTCCTATATTCAAGGACGATAATCCGTATTTTTGTACAAATAAAGGAATTAAAGGAATAACCAATCCTAACCCCATAATACTTAAACATATTGCTCCACACGCTATATATAACTTCATTTTTTATACTCCTGTCATTCATTACATTTTGTGTGCTTTATCAATAAATTCTGATTGTAGTAGAATTTTATCTGAAGATACTATTCTCTCTAAGATGCTTCTAAATTAGATAGAACTTAGATCTGTAATTTATTTTTATATTTAGGTTGTTACACTAATTAGGAGTAACCATACCTGTTTTTAAAACTGTAGTAATACTTTTAGTTTTAAGAATAAACCCTATGGTAAATCCGGTTACAATATCTTTTATAAAATTTGAATTTACAATATATGGACTTAAGTTTTTTTAAATAATTCTAAATCTTTGACAAAAGATACTATAGCTAGTATACTAGCATTATTTTATGTCTTGAAAATAGATCTGATACGTGGCAACTAGGTTTTTAGCTTCTTTTTCACTAAACCCTATAAACTCCTTTAAAATACTCGGAGATCCTATTAATGTTATAAAAATTTTAAGCCTAGTATTAAATACTGATTCTAAAAAGTTATCCTGTACTACCTTATTATAAAATATCCCTACCAATTAAGTATTATCTTCAGGATTAATTTCTGTAGAAAGACACATTTGTTTTCTCATTTATATCTGTTATGAGATTAAATAACATAATTTGCATATTTGCCTCATTATATTTTTGTATTCTTAATTAATTATATCATATTATAAAAGCACAAAATAAACTATTAAAATTTAGATATTATAATTAGCTTGTCAAGCTAATTCTGGAGGAAACATTCCCAATTGTAAGGCTTCTGCAATATGTTGAGATTTAGCAATAAATAGTGTAGCAACACTCTCTACAAATATAGTAAACAGTGTTTCTTTAAATAATGCTAACCATCTAATAAAATGTTCTTTAGTTATAACATTTTTTAAAGCCATATGTACTAAAAACGGGCTACCTTTATATTCTTTAGTCCCTAACATAACTGTTGCCCAAAATCTTTTTAATTCAACTAGATGTTCAGGCCAATCTGCAACATGTGTATTAAAAACCGGACCTATCATTTCATCTCGTCTTACTTTAGCATAAAATTTATCTACCAATAAAGATATACCTTTATGATTTATTTCTTCATATAGTAACATTGCTCTCTCCGCATATTATATACCCAATTAGGGCTAGTATTCTTAGAAATTATATTGTATTCTAAAAATAAAATATAATCTACTAAAATAGTAGGAGTTAACTTTATTCATAACAAAAATTATATTTCTCTAACCTTATATTCTATTGTAATCAGTGCTTTTTATGAGCAATTTTATGCTAGAATTATAAAATAATTATTGTGTACAATATTTTTTTTATTATAATACTTCTAGATAAATCTTAATCTTACTAAGGATAAAGTAAATGAATACAATTTATCAGAGTTGCGGGATGCTTCTAAAGCATGCTCCTAAAGGAAAAACTAATCCGGATGCCACTAGCAAAGAATATTGTAGTTATTGTTATGAGAATGGAGCTTTTATTAACCAAAAGATCACCGTGGAGGAAATGCGTGGAACTGTCCATTAAAGCCATACAAAAATTTAAGACTAGAAATATTTATAGTCTTAAAAGATTATAATGTTTATAGTAGGAATAGATTTTATGGATAAACCGATAAAAACTCTTAGTGCTGAACAATTAAGAGAAAAACTTAAACTTAATCCCTTATTAAAAATCTTAGACGTTAGAGAAATAGATGAGGTTAAAGAAGGATATATTGATGGGGCGGAAAATGTTCCTCTGAGTGAGCTATCTTTAGATAAAGTAAGAGTAGCTTTTGGATTAAAATATAATCAGGAATTTAGTGAGGATGATGAAATAGTAATTTATTGTAGAGCCGGATTCAGGTCTTTAGAAGCAATTAAGCAACTATATGCTCAAGGATTAGAGTCCACTTTATCTAATTTAGATGACGGAATAATAGCTTGGGCTCAAAAAGGTTATTTTATAGCTAGAGATTAATGTTATTTAAGTAAGCTGGTATTCACAAAAACTTATTGTACCTCTGTATTGATTAACATCTTATTCCTCCACATAATTAAGCCATAGATGGAATTTATTAAATAGATTACCCAAACTGCTACTAAAGTATAACTATTAATACTAATATATAAAGGAATACTAATAATATTTAGAGCAATCCACAGATACCAATTCTCAAGAATTTTTCTTGCCATAAACCATTGCCCTAAAATGGCTAATACCGTAGTTAGAGAATCAGTTATTCCTTGAAAAATATCGGTGTATTTACTAATTTTTTGCCCGATTAAAGTCATAATAACTAACATTACTATAGCTATACTACTATAACATAAGTATTCTAATTTTGATAATCTTCTAGTAATAGCTACGGATATATTAGGTTTCTGTTGAGCTTTATGAGGATGTCTCCAGTAATACAAACCATAAATATTAAGAATTAGATAAACTATATTAATAAAGGCATCCCAAATTAAAGGAGACCAAAAAACTACATAAATTAACCATAATAAAACTGAAATAATTCCAAAATAATAATTACTTATTTTTTCCCTAGCAACTAATACTACACAAATTACCCCGCTAATTCCCGCAAAAAAAGTAATTATTAAACTGATATAAACACTATAGGTAAATTCTGTAATATTTTGATAGTCCATATAAGAACCATAGGCAATAACAGATCGGAAGAGCGTCGTGTAGGGAAAGAGTGTAGATCTCGGTGGTCGC
>NZ_DBKDTU010000221.1:0-480 GCF_055505085.1 Candidatus Hepatincolaceae symbiont of Strigamia maritima | reverse complement strand
TTTTTTTAGTTTTTATGATATAAAAGTACATCTTTTCTTTTTTCTAATATATTTTTAATTGGTATATCGTGTAATTTTTCTCTATAGTCTTTTACCATCTCATATATAGCTAGGAAATAAATCCCATTAACTTTAATTTTATTCTCTAACGAGAATTTAAAAGCTTCTTCAAAACATTCATTAAAGAGTTTTTTATCTATAGAATATCCTTGTTTAGTATCATCGCCTTTAATTAAATAATCTAAAGAGACATTTAAGCAATGAGATAAATTGTATAATGTTTCTAAATCAGGTTTAGCTTTACCCTTAATCCAGTTATTTAAGTTAGTTGGGTGAATCTCAAAAAACTCTGCAAATTCTTTTTGAGTTTTAAAATTTTTTAAAATAGCTTTTTCTAATCTATGTCCAAATTGTTTTTTAATGTCCATTGATATTCCTATATTTTTAATTAAATTACATATATTTTAATTTTTTGTATTG
>NZ_DBKDTU010000220.1:0-5106 GCF_055505085.1 Candidatus Hepatincolaceae symbiont of Strigamia maritima | reverse complement strand
AGAATAAATATTAAATAATACTTGCATTTTTATTAAAAAATATTAATAATATAGAGATATTATTGATTATTTGCAAAGGAGCTATATTCATGAAAAAATTATTTATACTATTTATAGTATTATTTTTACCATTAAAAGTAAATGCTGTGACAAAAACACTTAATGTAACGGCAACTTTAGGAACATTATTAACTATAACAGAAACTACGGCTATGAACTTTGGTAATATTGAGGTTGCAGCAACAGGAGGAAGTACTACATTTACATTAGATTATAGTGATGCTGTTACCTCTTCTGGAGGACAAAGTATCTACGACCAAGGGGCAAAAAGCGGTGTGTATACAATATCCGGAAGTTCTAATACCAGTGTAAGTGTAAGTGTTGGGACTATAGCTAACTTAGCTAACGCTGGTAATCCTGAATTAGTAACTACCATAACTGTAAATGCTCAGAATATTATATTAGATAATAGTGGATCAGGCACTGTTAAAACCGGTGGAACAATAGTTGTTCCTGATAATACTCCTTCAGGTGCATATAATGGTAGTTTTGTTTTAACTGTAATATATTAAATTATTTAAGTTTTTAAGTTATGAAAAGATTAGTTATTATTATTTGCTTATTTTTAGGAATAATTGAAAATAAAGTTTTTTCTGCGAATATTGTTGTTAATCAAGGCATGAGTTTTGGTAGGGTTCAATATAATTTAGTACCTGCTTATTATAAGATAGGTAAGAATAATATTTTACAATCAACCAATACTTCTAATACTGCTAATCAGGGATCTAGGCTTGCTATTATTACGATTTATGGCGAGCCTAATGATGAAGTAGAATTATCATTTACTCCTACTAACTTAAACGGGAATACTGGATCAATTATTGTCCAAGACATAGAAGTTATTGATAATAATCATATCATAAAATTAGATAATATAGGACAGGCTGTTGTACACATATCAGGTAGTCTTTCTATTACAGATAATCTATTACAAGGGGTGTTTAATAGTAGTGTTACGGTTTGGGCTAAATATAAAAATCAAAAATTGAATTTATCACAAAGTATCCCAGTATACTTAGACCTGTATTCTGTAAGACAGTTAAGGAATACTGTAATATCACAACTTAGTTTTGGTATAATATATGTATTACCTACTACTTCTTGTTCCATAACAGTTAATTTAGACAATACTAGAATCCATAATTGTCCTGGAGTAGATGGGAGAGTTAGTATTAATGAGTTTACTTATGACAACCTACTAGCAATTTTACCGATAAAACTCAGTACTCTACCAACTCAGGTAATATTAAAAGGTCCAAGTGGAGTAACTTTAATGGTAAATAACTTAAAGAGTTCTATAGATGCCACTAACTTATTTAGCCAAAGGGTTAAAATTGGGGCAACTTTAACTATTCCTACAAATTCTAAACCGGGAATCTATATGGGTACTTATCAAATAACAATTATATTATAAGAGGTAAAAATGAAAAAACGTATAACTTTAGTAGGACTCATTATAATTAGTTTCTCAAAAGTATCTTTGGGAATGTTGGCTGTTAGCAAAACGTATTTATTAGTAGATGATAAAAATAGAAATACAAATATTACTATTTTTAATAATAGTAATAAAGAGCATAACTACAAAGTTACTTTAGTACACTATAAACAAAGTATGTACGGGGATTATACTAAAATTAATAAGGAAGAGAATAATATAAAATTTGCCGATAAATATTTATTATATACCCCCATACAATTTACTATCAAAAAAGGAAGTTCTCAAATCATTAGGATTCAAAAAAAACCTATGGCAGGAGTAAAAGATGGTGAATATCTTAGTTATTTATTAATAACAGAAATTCCTAATAATAGTGATTTTAAAGATATGGCTGTTACTAAGAAAATAGCACAAAGAGAAGGAGAAATTGAACTAAAATTAGTACCTATTTTTAGTATGTCAATACCTCTAGTAGTAAGAAAAGGTGAATTAGTTGGTAAAGCAAGTATTAAAGAAGTTATTTTTAAAAAAATTAATGATAAGGTTAGACTAAATATTTCTATAGGAAGAGAAGGTACCAAGTCTTTAAGAGGGAATCTATTAATTAAAGTAAAGAATAAGATTATTAAAGAGATAAACGGAATTAATGTTTTTCTAAGTACTACTCATCGTCATATATATGTAGATTTTGATAAAAAAACCATGTCCATGTTTAAAAAGGGAAATGTTATAGATATTGAATATATTGATCCTGATACTAAAAAAGTTTTAGCAACAAAAAATATTATAATTTAAGATGAGATGTATACAATATATTTTATACTGTATTATTTGTATTTTATTCTTATTATGTAAAAATCTATATGCTAGTAATTCATACCATGATCTGAAGAGGTTAACAGAGCTTTTATTTTTAGTGCAAGTCAAAGAATACAATCTGAATATAACAATGCTTGTTTATGTTGATACTGTTAATAATAAAAAGTTTGTAGCTTTTGATGAGATTGTTAAAAATTTAGAGTTTGCAATTAATATTGATGATCTAAAAGCAAAAGGGTTTTTTTTTGGTAAAGATAATAGTATAGATATTAATTTAGAAAAAGATTTAAGGTTAATACAAGTTGATAATAAGAAAATATCATTTTCTACCGAAGATGTTAGGATAAATAATAATAGAATGTATTTTTCTACAGATCTAATAGGAATAATATTTGATATAAAATTTAAGTTTAATTTATCTAGATTAATACTTACTATAGACAGCAAACACACATTACCCATAGAAACATATCAGAATAAAAATTTTAATAGAAGTAATAACTTAACTAGTTATTATAAAAAAGAGTATGATCAATATGAGGTATACAATAAATTATTTTCTTATCCTTCTATAGATTTTATGCTTACTAATAGGTTTGCTAAGTATAATGAAGAGAAATATTTTGAAACTGCACACAATATGGTGCTAGGAGGAGTATTTTTAGGATTAGACACAAATATATATAATTTTACTAAATATACAAATCAAAAATATATTAAGAATCCTCAATTCTATATGAATACGATATTTTCTAAAACTTATCCTTTGCACAAAAATAGTACAGCAGTTAAGTATTTTGCCGTTGGGGATATTTCTTCTATAGATAATGCTTTATTAAGTACACCTAAAAGAGGTAGAGGTTTAATAATTTCTTCTATTAATAATTATAATATCAGTCAAAATCAAACTATTACCCTAAGAAATCCATTATTATCTGGCTGGGAGGTAGAATTATATCAGAATAATATCTTAATAGGGTATAAAGTAAAACCGGATATAGATGGTTTTTATAATTTTTCAGAAATTCCGGTTTACCTAGGACTTAATATTTTTAAGCTAGTTTTCTATGGACCTTTCGGTGAAGTAAGAGAAGAAGAAAAAAGAATTTTAATAGGAGCTTCTCCTGTTAGAGCTAATGAATTTTCTTATACTATGTCTTTTATGCAACAAGATAGAAAGATTTTTGAAAATCCGGAAGAGTACCGTTATAATTATAACAATACTACTAATAATAAGTTAAATTCAAATGTTAGCTTATATTATGGAATTTTAGATAGTTTAGCTTTTAAATTAGGATATTCAGTGCAACCTAATAATAATTTTAATAACTTTTTTAATACGGGAATTATTTATACTTTATATGGTTTTGGTTTTGAAAATTATATAGCCGGAAGAGAAAAGTATAACTCTTATGCTAATAAATCTACAATGTTTGGGAGTTTAAATAATTTTGGGTATGTATATTTATCTTATAAAAAATTTAATGGTATAGGGACTCAATCTTCTTATAATAATGATTTGTTAATGAATGATTTCTTGAATATACGTTATAACAATAATTTTAGATTATTTAATTATAATATTCCTATTTATTTAGGTTATAAAAAATATAGTTATGAACGTACTGTACATATTATACCTAAATCAGAGCAGTATATTTATATCAGATCCGCATATAGTATAGTTAATAATTTTTTTCTTACATTAGAATATTATTATGATAAAGTATATATAGAGAGACAAGTTTTAAAATCTATATTAAGTACAAATTATAATCATTTTTCTTTTAAAGGTTACTATGATCAGGAGGTTAATCCAATTCTACAACCCAATAGTTTTGGGTTTAATTTAGATTATAAGAATCATAAACTTGCAATGGTTGTGTATCTCCAAATAGATAGATTTTATAGTAAATGGTTACATAACTATAATTACTATCAAACAGGGATTTCTAAGATAACAAAATTTGGTAAATTTAATTTATCATTTTTGACTGATGCTAATAAAAGACATGAAGTAGGGATAACCTATGGAATTTCATTCGGATATAATGAAAGTAATAAAGAGTTATATTCTGAAACAAAATATCCTTTAACTAATCATGGGAATATAGTTGCTGATATTTTTATTGATAATAATAATAATGGGTCTTATGAAGAGCGCATAGATGAAAAAATTGATGGTGCCAAACTAAAAATTAATACTAGTAATGCAGAAGGTACTCATTCTAAGAAAGGTAATTTATATCAACATGGATTGCCGATTTATGAACCGACAAATATTACAGTTGATATCATGTCTTTAGAAGATATAATGTTAGTTCCGAAAAAGCAGGAATATAATTTAATTTTAAGACCTGCAATTACTCAAAAAATTCTTTTTCCTTTTGTAAAAACTGGTAATATAGAAGGAGTTATATATAAAAATCAGCAACTTTGTGCCTTTGCAAAAATTTTAGTAATTAATAATAAAAATAAGATTATTCAAAAAACTTTTACTGATAAAGAAGGATTGTTTTTACTAGAAAATCTACCATATAATCGTTATATTTTTGAAATTAATTGTAATAATAATAAAACATCAAATAAAGTACAGGTATTTATAGTAAAAGATATTGATTATTTAACAATAAACATTAAATAGTTTATAAAATTCACTATTACTTTTCTAATAATATTTATAATTTAGTCTATTCTACTTTTATAATATTAGTGTCAATATTGGGAGCATTATGAATTCTTTTTAAGCTATTAAAAAAAGTTTTGAGAGTAAAGTAATTTTTATAAAG
>NZ_DBKDTU010000219.1:0-5125 GCF_055505085.1 Candidatus Hepatincolaceae symbiont of Strigamia maritima | reverse complement strand
AGAATATTACATGCAAAAAATTTTTAATAAATTAAAATTATTTTTAGTTTTTTTTATATTACTAATTTTAGCAAGCTGTTCATTAGTACAAATTGATCAGGATTTTACGAATCGTTTGGATGTACCGGAACAACAAAAAGTTATCATTGCCGTAATGTTACCTTTAACCGGAAAATATAAAGAAGTAGGACAGGCAATTTTTAACGGAGTATATTTATCTTTTGTAGATAGTCAGAATGAAGTAGCAATTTTTAAAATTTATGATACTGTAGGTGATGTAAAAATTACGGAAGAAGTAGCAAGAAAAGCAATTAATCAGGATAAAGCTCAAATTATTGTAGGACCTCTTTTATCTGAAACTACCAAAGTAGTAATAGATTTAGCTACAGCAAAAAATATTCCGGTAATTAGCTTTACTAATAACAGACAAATTTTTAAAAATACTGATAATGCCTACACTATGGCATATTTACTAGATAATGATGTAGAAAAAATAGTAGATTATACTCAAAAAGAATTAGGAGGATCTAATATTGCAGCATTGATTCCTGCTAATCAATATGGATTATTTTCATTATCTACTTTAAAAGCAGCTCTTGAAGCCAGAGGTATGAGACTAGTACGGTATATTGTGTACCCTCAAAATGTACCTAAATTAACCGAGTATGTAGAGAAATTAATACCGGAAGAAGAATTACAAAAACATAAAGAAGTAGTAGGAAGATTGGCTAAAGGTGAAAAAGTACATGATAAAAATGGTTCGTTAATAACTATTGTACCTAATCCTAAACTAGATTTTGATACTTTATATATTGGAGATTTCGGTAAAAGAGCCGTGTTATTATCGGTACATTTACCCGTAGTAGATATTCCTTATAAAGATTTACATATTATCGGGAATAGTTATTGGAATAATAGTAAGGGTATAGCTGGTGAAAATACTTTAAATGGAGCTTATTTTCCTGCTTATAAATCACTAGAAGATACTCAATTTTATACAAGATACTTAAATTACTATAAAAAGAAACCCCATGTTTTAGCAGCTGCTGGATATGATAGTGGGACTTTGATTTTAAAATTTATTAAATTTTTTCAAGGAAAAGGCGTAATGTATGATTTTTCTAGGAAAAATTTATTAAATTATAAAGGAAACCAAGGGATATTAGGAGAGTTTTCATTACGAGAAGATGGGTTAAATGTTAGAGCAATGCAAATTAAAAAGGTATTGAGTAGAAAATTTACCACTGTGGAAAATTATAACAATATAGATTTCTTTAAAGTTACAAATTACAACAATATTGATATCAATCCCTTTGATATCAATTTAGATGTTATTAATAATCCGAACTAAAGCCATAATTAGATAATAATTTTATATAAGTTTAATTTTCACTCAAATTGGCAAATAACTTAATAGTTATGCTCTTAAGTTATAACAGTTTACTTAAAATATGGCAATTATCCCTTAACAACAAGTAAACAGATTTTTATCCTATTGTTAAGATAATATTCATTTTATTAATGTATAATAAAGTATAATTCAAAAATTTAAGGGATTAAAATGTTAACGGAAGCAGATGCTAGAATTGAAATTGATGAAGCATTAAAAAACAAAGGCTGGAAGCTTACTGTTAGCGATAAAAATGTTTTAACTGAAAGAACAAATTTATCAGGTAGAGCTGATTATGTTTTAAAGGCATACGATAGAGAAACTCCGATTATTATAATAGAGGCAAAACGTAAAGGTAAAGATTTAAATGAAGCCTTAGAGCAGGCTAAAAAGTATGTACATCAATTTAAAGCACCTATTGCTTACGCAAGCGATGGTAGCACAATAAAAACTATTCACTTAAGTAATTTGAAACCTTTAATGTTAAATGGTGAAGCAGTTGACCATTTTGTAACGGAAAGTTTAGCATTACAGTATTTATATACCAATGAACATAACGCTATTGGTAAAAAGGTAATACAATCTCGTAAAGAGCTTATTACAATTTTTGCTAATGCGAATAAAGGGTTAAGAAAAGAGGGCTTGCAAGCTGGTGTAGAGCGATTTAGTGAGTTTTGTAAGATACTTTTTCTGAAAATATTTAGTGAAGAAGTTGAGCTGGCAGAAGAAAGCGGAGCTAAATTACATACCTCAATTCAAAAAGAATTTAGATGGAATTACTTTAAAAATAAAGATGGTGTAGAGCTTTTACACTATGTAAATGATGTTGTTTTAAGGTATTTCCAAAAAGAATATGGAGAAGATATTTTTTCACCATTACAGTTGCAAAACCCTGTTGTGTTAAAGCGTATTATAGATAATCTTGACCCATTGTCTCTTGTAGATACAAACTCAGATATTAAGGGTGATGCTTGTGAATATTTTTTAAAAGCATATTTAGCAAACCAAAATAAAGATTTAGGTGAATATTTTACACCTCGCCATGTTGTAAAAACGCTAGTAAAACTTGTTAATCCAAAATTTGGTGAAACTATATACGATCCATTTTGTGGAATTGGTGGAATGCTAATTGAATCGTTTAAACATATCTATAATAAAATGCCAATGAGTGACAGAAATTTAGATATGCTCAAAAAAGAAACAATTTTTGGTGGAGAAATTACTAAAAATGCCCGTATTACAAAAATGAATATGATTTTAACTGGGGATGGACACAATAATATTGTACGACAAGAGAGCCTTAAAAATCCAAGTCATAAAAAATATGATGTAGTTATAACCAATATGCCGTTTTCACTGGGTAATTTTGACGATTATTCAGGGTTTTATAAACTAGGTAGTGCTAACGGTAACAGTTTATGTATCGAGCATTGTTTTGATGCAGTTAATTACTAAAAGGCTACGTAAAGAAGGTTAAAATGATCTTGATATATTTTTATCGTTTAATGATAAGGAAAATGAAAGTAATTTACTTGAAATAGGCTTTAATAAAATGGATATGGAGGCTATAAAGAATAACAATTATATAAGTATTCCAAGTCCATATAAAAAGTTTGAATTTAATAGTTCATTAAAATATTGCAGCTAGGTGAGCTTATAGAAGAAGTAATACAACGTAATACTGTAAATGCACCTGTGTTGAGTGTTACTAATAAAAGTGGTGGTACATTTATACTGCAAGAAGAAGTTTTTAAAGAACAAGTGGCCTCAGATAACACAGAGAATTATAAGTTAGTAGAGCTCAATCAATTTGCTTATAGCCCCACGTATCAATGTAGGATCTATAGCGTTAAATCTTACAAAAAATGTAGGTTGTGTAAGCCATATGTAGGTTGTTTTTAAAGTTAAAAATGAACACAGATTAGATTCTAAATATCTTTATTGGTTATTGCAGTCAAAGCAACTAAAAGAGCAAATTAAGTTTTATGCTTTTGGTAGTGTAAGGCAGACTTTAAATTTTAGTGATTTTTGTAAAATAACGATTCCGCTACCAAGCCTTGAAAAACAAGAAAAAATAGTTAAACAATTAGAAGAAATTGATAACTCAATTAAGCATGCGGAAAACCTCATAAAGTCCTTAAAAGCTAGGGGGGGGGTACGTTCTGTCTCTATGGACAGACAGAGAGTAGCATGATGAGATTAGCTAAAATATTTTTTTTAATAAAAGGTGCTACACCTAAATATGGAAAGTCAAACACTATTGTTATTAAGTCTAGTCAAGCTAGGAGATATGATGGTATTAACTTTGATACTGTATACTATTTAGATCAAGATAAAATAGGCAGTAAGCTTTTAAAAAAAGGAGATATTTTAGTTAATACTACAGGAAGAATAACATACTTTGATTTAGATGGAGAATATGTAACTGATAGTCATATCACTACCATCAGAGTATATAATAATATAAATTCTAAGTATGTTTACTTAGCCGTATCCCTCTATATATAGCAGTAAAGAATTAGAAAAATTATGTACTGGTTCTACAGGTCAAATTGAATTAAATAAAAGTACGATATTAAATCTTTGTTTGCCCATACCCTCTTTGGAGATACAAGAAGAAATAGTAAAACAATGTGAAGAAGAAATACAATATATAAAGATGACAGAAAAAATGATTGAAAAGCAAAAAGAGAAAATAGCTTTAAAACTAAAAGAAATTTGGATGCAAAATAAAGACAAACTAAAAGATGAACCTATTGCAGACAAATCTTTATTTGATACAATGATTTCTAAAGCTTCTAAACCAATTGTAGAATAGATTTAAAAATTGGGGTTGTTTGATTTCTTTTATTGTATCTAAAAGAAATTTCATTTACGTACGCTTGTAAATATTTAGGGCTTACAAAATGGTAAGTTCCATTTATGGAGAGTTTTAATTGATACCAGAATCCTTCAATTGAATTAGTATAAGAATCACCGTTTACCCATTGTTTTTTACCATGCTCAACTTGTGAGTAGTTATAACCTAATTTATTGATATTTTTATAACTTCTATATTCATCTGTATGAATGTTAGAGTTAATTTGTACATTGTCTCTTATAAAAGGTTTAATAGTTGCTGAAGTAGTATCACCAACAACTTTAGCAATTATATTTCCTTTTCTTTCTATAGCACCTACAATAGCAGTCTTCTTGGCCAAACTACGTCCTTGTGTATTAGGTGTTTTCTTATCATAATGTTTATTACTTTCTTTACCACCTATATAGGTCTCATCAATTTCAATATCACCTTTTAACAAATCTATACTTTCATTAAACAGCTTTCTAATCTGTTGTCCCATACGGTAAGCTGTTTTATAAGTAACACCTAGTTGTCTTTCTAACTCTTTTGCAGAAATACCATTTTTTGAAGCAGAGAATAAAAAGATAGCAAAAAACCAAGATTTTAAGCTAGTAGATGACTTATGAAAAATTGTATTAGCTAAAGGGTGTATTTGGTTACCACAATATGCACAAGCATAACATTTTCTATTACCTACTTTATGATAACTAAAAGAGTTATTACACTCAATACAATGTAACTGATTACCATAATTTTTATTAAAAATCTCTTGTAAGCAAGAATCATCATCAGGATATAATTCATTAAATTGTTTAATAGTACACTTTTCTTTTTTAACTTGATTCATAATATAATTCCTTTATATAAGTAGATCGGAAGAGCGGTTCAGCAGG
>NZ_DBKDTU010000218.1:0-5132 GCF_055505085.1 Candidatus Hepatincolaceae symbiont of Strigamia maritima | reverse complement strand
CGACCACCGAGATCTACACTCTTTCCCTACACGACGCTCTTCCGATCTTAATACTAACTAAGGAATTAAGATGCCGGAATTGCCGGAAGTAGAAAATATGCGTCTTGCTTTAAATTCTAATCTTAAAAGTACTATAATTAAGGTTTACTTATCTCAAAAAAAGCTCAGAATTCCAGTTAATATTTCTTTTAAAACAGAAATTCTTAATAAAGTTATTAACAGTATTACTAGAAAAGGAAAATTTTTAGTATTTTCTTTAAGTGATAATACTTATATTATTATGCATGCTGGAATGTCAGGATATTTTAAAACGTATAATTGTTCTCAAAAAATACCAATTGATAAGCATGACCATATGGTTCTGTATCTTAACAATAATATGGAAATTAGATATAATGATGTACGACGCTTTGGTTGTTTTATTTCTTTAGTTACAAAAGATAAAATAAATACACACCCTATTTTTAAGAATATTGGAATTGAGGCTTTAGCAACAGAGTTTAATGCTGAATATTTATTTAAAAAGCTACAAAAAGTTTCTTTAAATATTAAAACTACTTTATTAAATCAAAAAATAGTAGCAGGAATTGGTAATATCTATGCCTCAGAGGTTTTATTTTGTGCAAAAATTTCCCCGCAAAGAGTTGCTAATTCTCTTACAAAAATAGAACTTCAAACATTAACTGTAAATATTAAAGAAGTTTTAGCAAAAGCTATAATCTTAGGGGGTTCAACTTTAAAAGATTATAGAAAGCCTAGTGGAGAAATTGGGGGCTTTCAAAATCATTTTGTGGTATATTCTAGAGAAAATCAATTATGTACAAACAAAAATTGTACGGAACTAATAAGAAAAATTGTACAAAACTCTAGAGCTACTTATTTTTGTGTTAATTGTCAAAAATAGTAAAGTAAAGAGATTGGTAGTTTAGGCTAAAATAAATATTGATATTCTTATTAAATAATTCTATTATCTCTAATAGAATACTAGAATGAGGAGATGTATGGCAAATATTAAAAGTAATAAAAAAAGTATTATTAAAAATCAGAAAAGAAATTTAATGAATAAAAGCAGGGTTAACAAAGTAAAAACTGCTAAAAAAAAGCTAGAAGATGCAGTAAAAACAGGCAATAAAGAAGTTGCTAGAATAGCCTTTGTAGAGGTAGAATCTTTACTAGCTAGGATTGCTCAAAAAGGCACTCTTCATAGAAATACTACTACTAGAATAACCTCTAGACTTTCTGCTAAAGTAAAAGCTTTAGCCTAATAAAATAGATTTAATAAGATACTAATAATATTGTTTTCAACTATTATTAAGCAATTATATGACTAATGACCACACAATTACAATGGGAACAAGTTTTAGAAAAATTACAGGAAAGTATAGAATTAACTGCCTTTGAGAGTTGGATTAAGCCTATTCAGTTCAGGTCTTTTACCAATGAAGTACTTTATTTATCAGTACCAAGCCAATTTATAAAAAATTGGGTTTTAATGTATTATAAAGATAGTTTATTTAATTCCCTTGCTGCTTTAGCAATTTCAGCTAGAGATATTGAGATTACAGTATCTACTTTTGTTAAAGAAGAAATTATACAAGATTCTTGTGTTCCGATTCCTAATTATCAAAAACAAGAGACCATAGGTTTTATTTTAGAACCAAGCTATAGATTTGAGAATTTTATAGTAGGTAAATCTAATGAATTTGCTTATAATGCAGCTAGGCGTGTGGCTGAGGATACCAAGATTCATTTTAATCCGCTATTTATTCACGGCGGAGTTGGTTTAGGTAAAACCCATTTGATGCAATCTATTGCTTGGCATGTTAAAGATAGTAATCAAAAACGTAATTTTCTGTATTTGTCTGCAGAGAAATTTATGAACTTATTTATTCAATCTCTAAGAAATAAAGATATTATAACTTTTAAAGAAATGTTTCGTTCTACTGATGTATTAATGATAGATGATTTTCAGTTTATCGGAGGCAAAGAACAAACTCAAGAGGAATTTTTCCACACTTTTAATGCCTTAATTGAACAAGGCAAACAGATTATTTTATCTGCTGATAAAACTCCTTTAGATTTAGATAAAATAGAAGAACGAATAATTTCCAGACTACAAGCAGGATTGGCAGTAGATATTCATGCTACTACTTATGAATTACGGGTGGGAATTCTGCAGTCTAAAATTGAACAGCTTAATGTTAAAATTCCTAAAGATGTAGTAAATTTTTTAGCACATAGCGTAACCTCAAATATTAGAGAGTTAGAGGGGGCTTTAAAAAGAATTGTGGCTTTTCATCAATTAGTTGGTCAGAAAATTGACTTAGATATGGCAACAAAGTCTATAGAAGATATTTTAAGGCATAAAAATAAGGTTGTGTCAATTGATTTTATTCAGAAAAAAGTTGCGGAACATTTTTCTATTAAATTATCAGATATGAGTGCACCTAAAAGGGATAAAAATATTGTAAAACCTAGACAAATAGCTATGTTTTTAGCAAAAGAATTAACTCCTGCTTCTTTACCTGAGATTGGTAAAAAATTCGGAGGGAGAGATCATACTACAGTGTTGTATGCGGTTAAAAAAATTCAAGATGAAGTGCTTAGAGACCAAAGTTTAGAAAGTGAAATTAAGTTACTTTCCAGAATAATTCAAAAAGGTTAAAAAAGTAGTGAGCATTTTTAGAAATTAGGTTATAATAAGCAATAATTAGCATTAAAAGGTAATAAAATAATGAAGTTTTCAATAAATACAACTATACTATTAAAAGGTTTAGATAACGTACAAAGCATAGTAGAAAAAAGACATATTACTCCTATTTTATCTAACGTAAGAATACAAGCTCGCACAGATAAATTATTATTAAACGGTACAGATAACGACTTAGATATTTTGGAATTTTTAGATGCCTCTATCACAGTTGATGGAGAAACAACAGCTCCGGTACATAAATTATTTGAAACCATAAAAAAATTACCACCGAATTCTATGATTAATTTTGAATTAGTTGAAAATATCTTACATTTAGAATGCGGTCATTTTAAAGGTAAGTTAAATTGTTTATCAGTAGAGGATTTTCCTATTACTCCTAAAGATAATCTACCGGTTAGTTTTCAAGTAGTAACATCAGAATTAAAATTTTTATTAGAAAAAACCAAAATTGCTGTAGCTCTTGATGATTCTAGACATTACCTAATGGGAATTTGTTTACATGTGGTTAACAAAGATGGTATAGATATGCTAAGAACTGCAGCAACTGATGGGCATAAAATGGCTTTAGCTGATATTCCGCTACCCAATGACGAAGTAGGCAGTGGGTCAGCGGAATTAAAGAATATAATTAAAGAATTACCTTCAATCATTATTCCTAAAAAAGCAGTTGATGAGGTTTATAAACTTATTGAGAAACAAAAAGAAGATGTTGTAAAACTTAGTTTGTCTAAAACTAAAATTACCTTTAAATTTACTCATATTACCCTAACTTCTAAATTAATTGATGGTCAATTTCCTAAATATGACAACATTATTCCTAAAAATAATACAATAATTTTAGAATTAAATAGAGTAGATTTCTTAAACAAAGTCAATTTAGTTTCTACATATAGTGATGATAAAATTAGAACTATAAAACTAGAAATTAAAAATAATATCTTAAAGATTATTGCTGAGGATCAAGGTGATTATGCTGAAGAAGAAATAGAATTAAAACTACCTAGTGTTGTTGCTCCTGCTGATACTAATAGTACAGATAGTGTTATTACTACCAGTATTGCTGATCTAACAATCGGCTTTAATGCTAAGTATTTAGTAGATATTTGTAGCCAAATTAAACAGGAAGAATTTGTAATTACACTTTTAGCTCCATCAACACCGGCTTTAATTAAAAAGAAAGAATTAGATGATGAGATATACGTATTAATGCCAATGCGAATTTAACGCTTAGTGCATGGATTTTGTGAGTACAGCCTATGCTATTAATGCCTTATATTTAAAGAATTTTCGTAATTATTCTAATGTAATTATAGATTTTAATACTAAAGCCGTAGTAATAGTAGGAGCTAATGGTAACGGTAAAACTAATATCTTAGAGGCTATATCTTTATTTACACCGGGTCGTGGACTAAGAAATGCTACCCTTGAAGAGATGCAAAACTTAAATGCTAAACCTTCCCCTTTTATGGTGAAGGCAGAGTTACAAAGTCCCTTAGGAATAATTGATTTAAGAACCTATATAGAACTTGATGCTCTTAGTAAACTTAAAAGAAAAACCCTAATTGATAATCAGGTTATTAAAACTCAAGGTAGTTTAGGAAAATACCTTAGTATTATTTGGTATACTCCGCAGGTAAATTCTTGGTTTTTTAGTGATAAAAATTATAAAAGAAGGTTCTTAGATAGATTAGTTTATAACTTTTATAACAATCACTTAAGTTTATTGGCAGATTTTGAACAAGCTGTTCGCGAGCGTAATAAAGTTATAAGAACATCTAATAGTAAATGGAGTAATGCTTTAGAAGAAATTATGGCACAAAAAGCTATAGCAGTTACTGCTGCTAGAATGGATTTTATCACTAAATTAAATTTGGTGATAAACAGCAATTATAATCCTTTTCAAAAAATTTTAATTACTCTTAACGGAGAAGTAGAAGAAATTTTTAGAAATAATAATGCCCTGCAGGCAGAAGAAATTCTAAAACAAAAATTTTATGATATGCGTTTACAAGACAGTAGATTAGGAGTAACAACCATAGGAATTCATAAGAGTAAACTAAATATTCTTCAGGAAGATAAAAGTATTTCCGATAATATTGCTTCCACAGGTGAACAAAAATATATGTTATTGAGTATTATTTTATGTTATGCCTATTTAAAAACTATGGAAAATGGTATTTCTCCTATTTTATTGTTAGATGAAATATTAGTACATTTAGATAAGCAGAAACGCGATATTCTGATTCATAAATTATTAAGTTTAAAATCACAATTTTTTATAACTTCTGTTGATTTAAATTTATTTCAAGATTTTACTAATAATTTTCAATTCTTAGAAGTAGCAGATAATTCGGAAGTTAAAAGAATCTCTTTATAAAAAGTAAAAAAGCTAGATCGGAAGAGCGTCGTGTAGGGAAAG
>NZ_DBKDTU010000217.1:0-5241 GCF_055505085.1 Candidatus Hepatincolaceae symbiont of Strigamia maritima | reverse complement strand
TTCCAATTTTTTATGGGTAGCCACTAAGTTTTTACTCATGGAAGAAAATTTTCCCCCAGTAAATAGATTTATTTTGCCTTGTAACCCTATATATAATTCTTTTTGAGTTACCTCATCCAGTACCTTAGCTTGTAATGGTTGTTTTCCTTGATTGATACTATATTTTCCTACTAAAGCAAGGGAAGGATAATGATTACTTTGATTTGATGAAATAGCTTTTTCTGCTATTAGTAAATCGTACTGCATTTTTAAAATATCAAGATTATTTTGCATAGAAATATCAATAATATTATCACTATTTTGATTTAATTTAATCTGAGCAAACGTTTTTTTAAGAGTAGAAGAAGGCTTAATTTCTGTATTAACAAATTTATTTAAAACATCCATCTTAATATCTAAATCATTAGCCGCTCCTATTTCTTCGGCTAATACAGCATCATATTTGGCAATTATTTCTTCTAAATCTATTCTATTTGCTTGCCCTACTTTAAATTTTTTACTAACTTCTGCTTCTTGTTCTTTATAGAATTGTTTTTTAGTCTGAATAAATCGAAACTTATCCATAGCTAATAACACATCAAAATAATTCTTAATGGCATTAAGAATAAGAGTATTTTTAGCTATATCTAAATCTATTCTAGCCTGTTCTGCTAATAATTTAGCTTTACCATATTCTGCTATGGCTTGCATATTAAAAATCGGTTGCATTATATCTAATTCTATAGCCTTATTAATACTATCATATTGATTATTACCTACAGAATTGTCCTTATAAGACATATCTTTACTACTTCTACCAAAAGAACCACTAATATCAACACTAGGTAATACATAAGATAAAGCTATATCATTATAACTATGTGTAGCATTATACTGCTCTATATCTGCTTGATATTGGTAGCTATTGTCAAGTGCTTTATACACTGTTTCTACTAGATTGGTAGCATAAGAAATATTACTTATATTTAATAATAAACCTACAATTATAGATATCTTATACATAACTAATTGCCGACCTTTCTCTGCATACGTTTCTCTAGTGCACTTTCAATTATTAAATAAACCACAGGAATTACTACTAAAGTTAATACTGTAGAGGAAATCATCCCACCAATTACTGCTACTGCTAAAGGAGCATTTAATTCAGACCCCGAACCTGTTGCTATGGCTGCCGGAAGCATAGATAGTATAACTGTTAATGATGTCATTAAAATTGGACGTAATCTAATAGGACATGCTTCATTCAAAGCCTGTAATACACTTTTACCCTCAGATCTAAACTGATTAGTAATATCTATTAATAAGATTGCATTTTTAGCAACTAACCCCACTAATAACACAAAACCTATCATAGAAAAAATATTTAAAGAGTGATTAAAGAGATATAATCCTAAAACACCTCCGAAAATAGCTAAGGGCTCTGCAAGCATAATATAAAGCGGTTGAATAAATGAATTAAATTGACTAGCTAAAACCATATATAATAGACCAATTGCCAATGCAAACACTATTAACATTCCAATGGTTGCCTTCTCCAATTCTTTTCCTTCCCCGCCTATTTCAATTGCAAAACCAGGAGGCAAATCCTGTATTTCTTTATTAAGAATAACCATTGCATCTCCTAGGGCAACTTCCGGATTTATTCCGAATGATGCACTATATTGTAAATTAGTTTTAGTTATAGTTAAAGGACTAAGACGCTCTTTTGAGGTTACTAAATTATCTAATCTTACTAACTCTTTAGACGGCGTTTGGATATAAATTTTGCTTAGATCGGAGAGGTTATTAAAATCACTATCCTTAGCTTTTAATTTAATATCATATCTATCAGTATATCCTGTTTCATAGTTAAATTTACCAATAATTAACCCCCCTATGGAGACACTAATAGCATTTCCTATATCCACTGCTTTTAAGCCCAATAAAGAAATCTTATCCCTATCTAAATTAAATACTGCCTGTGGTAGATTATTATTTAATTTTAAATTTACAGACCCCATCTCAGGATATTTTTTTAACTTGTCGCGTAAGATTATAGCTTGTTGATATACCTTATTAAAATTTGGACCTTTTAAATAAAATTGTAATTTCTCTCCACCCCCCGCAGAAGCTAAATTATATACATATGTATCTACACCTATCACTTGGGATATTTCTTTTTTAACAATGTCCTGTAATTGAAATTGGCTTAATGTTCTCTGATTAGTCTCAACCAAATAAACATTTATAGTTCCCTCGCTAGTAGGTGCTTTACGCTGCCCTACGGTAACCATTATACCCTTAACTTCCTTATGTTGCTTTATAATTGTCTCTATTTCACGCATTTTACTCTCCGTATAATAAATACTAGACCCTATAGGAGCTACAACATTAATAGAAAAAGTACTTTCATCTCCACTAGGTACAAAGTCTTGACCCACCTTACCAAAGAAATAAAAACTAGACATAAACAATCCAACAGCTAAAAGTATCACAATAAATTTGTTATTCAAGGACTTATCTAAAAGATTTTTATAAAAATCTTCTAATTTAAGAAAGAGATATTCAAAAAACTTTGATACTCTTCCGGGATTATGATCTATTTTTAAAAATCTGGAGCATAACATAGGAGTTACTATAATTGATACAAAGAACGATATTATTACTCCGAAAGTTACCACTACTGCAAAAGATTTAAAGAATCTCCCGATAATTCCTTCCATAAAAATTACCGGACCAAAAATTGACATTAATGATAAAGTAGCAGCTAACACAGCAAAAACTATTTGATTACTTCCTTCAACAGCTGCCTGTACTCGATTCATTCCTTCTTCCATCTTTCGATAGATGTTCTCTAAAACCACAATTGCATCATCTACCACCACTCCTATTAATAATAGCAATGCTAATAAGGTAATTGTATTAAAAGTGTAACCTAAAAAATATATTACGGTAATTGCACCTAATAAAGATACCGGAATAGCAACTGCTATTATTGCTGTCGAAGTTAAATTTCTTAAAAATAACAATACAATAATAGCAGTTAAAAAAGTTCCTAAATATAAATGTTCTTTTAGAGATCCAACAATTGCTCTAATATAATTAACATCATTAGATACAATTTCTAAATGTAGTCCTGCTTCTAAATTAGGAATTAACATAGTATTAAGACGAACTAATAATTCTTTTTCAATATCAAATGCTGAAGAAGTAGCAGTTTTAGTAATACCTATAGAGAGAGAACGTTTAGAGTTATAAAAAGAGGAACTGGTATAATCAGCTAACCCATCTACAACTGTGGCAACATCTTTAATTCTGATAATATTGTTATTATTAGCTTTAATAATTAAGTTATTTAACTGTTCAATTGAATGAAATTCTAAATCCAATTTAATTGAAAGTTGTTGATTTTTCCCTACTAAATTTCCACCGGGCAGTTGAATATGCTCATTTTTAAAGGCAACTATCAGTTCATTAATACCAATACCGTAAGAAGCTAATTTTTGCATATCAACTTCTATTCTAATTATTCTATCTAAACCACCAGTTATTGTTATTTCTGAAATTCCGGTTATTGTTTCTAACTTTTTCTTAACAACATTCTTAGCATACAAACTTAATTGCTGTAAGGTTCTATCCCCATATAAAACTAACCACATGATTGGTTCTCCACTGATATCTCTTTTGTAAATTCCTGGAGGATCAGTATCATCCGGCAAACTTCTGGTTGCCTGCCCAACTTTGGCTTGAACTTCTGCAAATGCTACATCTACATCTTTCTCTAATTCAAAAATAACCGCTACTAGGGATAAACCATCCGAAGATTGTGAGATAATAGTATCTACACCTCCAATCCCATTTACTTCTGCTTCTAAAACGGAGGTTATACTTTTATCTATTACCTCTGCTGTTGCCCCATTTTGAGTAGTAATAATAGTTAATGCCGGAAAATTTATTTGAGGAAATTTATCTATACCAATTCTAAAGTAACTTACAATGCCAAATAACATAATTCCTATGGCAAACATATATCCAAAAACATGTTTACGAACTGATAGCTCCGGTAGTGTCATTTTACTATACCTATTAATTTAATTTTTTATTATGTCAATTTATTGTGCTGTAGTAGTAACAATTCTCACATCAGCACCGTTAGCTAGAACTCCAGCACCGTCTAGTGCTATTACCTCATTATTTTTGAGTCCAGTCAAAATTTCAACATTATCATTTTGGTACACTCCAAGAGTAACAGGTCTTTCATTGGCTTTATTATTTTTTATCACATACACAATTCTACCTTTTTCACGTAATACTATAGAATCCTGTGGTATTAAGATAGCTTTCAGTTTAGTTTCTACTAGTATGGAAGTATCTACAGTACCTCCTGGTTTTAATCCTACAGGTTTAACAAGTTCAATAATAACCTCAACAGACCTGTTACCTGTTGAAATCACCGGTTTTACTTCTTTAACCACTGATAATAGCTCTTTATTTAATCCTCTTGGTTTTAAAATAACCTTTTGACCTTTTTTTAGCATCGTAAAAATATTTTCTGGAAAAGAGGCTATTACTAATAATTTTGAATTATCCACTATTTCAAACATATTAGTTCCAACATTTACAAAATCTCCCCTAGACATGGTTCTATTTTGTAAAATACCATCAATTGGGGAAATTACTTGAGCTTTATTTTTTTGAATTAAGACATTAGATAAAACTGCCTCGGCATTTTTTAGTTGATCTTTACTTCCTTCTACATCGGATAGTGCCTGATCTAAAGCTGATTGTGATATAAAATCATCTTTTCTTAATTCTTTATATCTTTTTACAGTTTTTTCTTGGTTAGCTATAATCGATTTTATTCTACTAACCTCTGCCTGCTGAGAAAGAATTTTATTAGCTACTTCTTTACTATCAATTATAGCTAAAATTTGCCCTTTCTTTAGGGTATCTCCGATTTCAACTTTTACTTGTTCTACTTGTCCGGCAACTTCTGAAGCAACTTTAGCAGTATTTAAATTATAAATAGTTCCTACGGAATTTTCATAAATATCCACAGCAACCTCGGTCACATTAAAAACCGTAATAGGAGTAGATTTTACCGCCATCCCTGAATTTGTTTTAGGCTCTAAAGTAGTGTTGGGTGTAGTTTTACTAGTAGAAACCAATCTTTTTCCTAAAAAACTAATCACCACCACCAATATTATAATTATTATGACTATAACTTTAAAATTAAATATTTTAGAAGTTAATTTATTAACC
>NZ_DBKDTU010000216.1:0-5322 GCF_055505085.1 Candidatus Hepatincolaceae symbiont of Strigamia maritima | reverse complement strand
CGTATCAATTAATAAGAAGCGGTATCAAAGAATCTTTAACTAAAAAATTCTTAATAGGAGCTTTAGTAATTTTAATATGTAGTTTTACAGTATTATTTGTAACTGCTAATAAATTCACAAATAAACCCTTGCTTGAAGAGACTATTATTGTAGGAACCGATGCTGCGTATCGTCCTTTTATTTATACTGATTCTAAGGGAGCAATAATAGGATTTGAATCGGCTCTTTTAACAGAGATTGGTAAAAGAATTAATAAAAAATTTGAATATGATATTAGAGCTTGGGAAGGATTAATTCCTGGCTTGTTAAATAATAATTTTAGAGTGATTGTAGGGGGTATCAATATTAATGATGAAAGACAGGCAGTAATTAATTTTTCAACTCCGTATATAGGTATTCCGGTAGTATTTTTCGGCTTAAAAGATAATTTTCAGAATATAGCTGATGATGCTACTCCTCAAGCAATAAAAGTAGCTATTTATAATAATTCTGTAGGAGTACAAAGTGCTACTACTCATCTTAATTATTTAAAAACTTTAATTCCTATAGATAAAATTAAATTATATGTTTCACAGAATCAAATGCTTTTAGATGTTATTTCCGGTAGAATTATTGCCGGAGTTACAGAATTTACTTTTATAGAAGAATATATAAAAGATTATCAGGATACTAATATTGCTATGATAGGAGCACCGATTGTCAATAATCTTTTAGGAGAAGGAATTGCTCTAGGTTTGAAAAAAGGAGATCCTCTTGAGCAAGAAATTAACAAGGCTTTACAAGATATGCTAATTGATGGCACTTTGAGTAAATTATCTATTCTTTATTTCGGTAAAGATTTATCAATAAAATAACTAGAAGGAGAACATAATGCTTATCATTTTTGATTTAGCACTAGTATTAATAGCAGGAATTGTGATTTATTTTATTGTGAAAAGCTTGAAGAAACATGATTATAAAAATACTCTTAGATACGTTTTAATGATTCCAGTATTAGCAATTACTTATAGTTTACCGAGTATTCTTAGTAAGGATAATGTAACAATAGATTCTGAGAATATTTTATTAGTAGGAAATGAGGGTGCTTATTTCCCTTGGAATTATGTGGCATCAAACGGAGAGCCACAAGGTTTTGATATTGAATTTTCTCAAGAATTAGGTAACAGATTAGGACGAAAAGTTAAAATTGTTATTTTGCCATGGGAAGGATTAATTCCTAATTTATTAAATAATCATGTTAATGTGATTATTTCTTCTCTTTCTATTACAAAAGAAAGAGAAGAAAGCATAGGGTTTTCGATTCCTTTTGTGGAAGTACAATCAGCATTTTTTACAACTTCTGAGAATCTTAAGGCTTTTCCTAAAGAAATAACTTACAAGCAGTTAAAAGAAATGTTGGCTACTCAAACCATAGGAGTACAAAAATCTACTACTGGGGCTAAATTTATAGAAGAGCAATTTAAGGATATAAAAATTCAATATTATGATACTCAAAATCAACTAATTTTAGATTTAAAAGCTGGGAGGATTTTTGCAGGATTTTCAGAAAAGATCCCGATTCAAGAATTTATTTTAAAAAAAGAAGGAGAGGACATAACTTTATTTGGTCCCCACTTCGGAATGAAAGATAGTAAGATTTTCGGTAAAGGTATTGCAGTTGGCTTAAGAAAAGAAGATTTAGAATTAAAAGGTGCCATAGATGCTGCTATTACTACTATGCTTGATGATGGTACGATAAAAAAAATATCACTTAAATATTTTACAAGTGATGCTTCAATAAAAACTGATTAATAGTAAAAGATTAAAGGTTTTTCTTTTAATGGTCTCTACTACTTTAGCATGGGGAATACAATTATTATATGGTGCTCTGTACACTTTAGGATTATCTCTAGGTGGATTTATTTTAGGGTTAATAATTGGGATACTAATGGCCATTTTCTCATTTTCTAAGCATTATTCTTTAAAGATTATCTTTAATTTTTATACTCTAATTATTAGAAGTTTACCTGAGCTAATGGTAATTTATTTATTATTTTATGGGGGTAATGGGATTATAGCAGTAGCTTTTGTCGGGCAGGCTCATTTTGCCAGTGATGCCATAACTATGGGAATTATAGCATTAGCTTTAATTTCCGGTACCTATTCCTGTGAGGTTATTAGGGGGGCTCTTTTAGCAATTCCTAAGGGGCAAATTGAAGTAGCAATTGCTATGGGGATGAATAAACCTACTATCTTTATGCGAGTACTTCTTCCGCAATTAATATTCTATGCCTTACCTGGTTTGGTTAATTGTTGGTTGTTAACTATTAAGGATAGTGCTTTATTATCGGTAATTGGTATTTCAGAAATTATGTTTAATACTAATTTAGCAGTTAACTCCACTAATTCTCCCTTTTTATTTTATTTTATAGCAGGTTTAATATACTTATTTTTTACCTATATTTCAGCATTATTTTTAAAAAAAGTATCTCTACATTATGCTTTTATAAAGGGATCTTAAGATGAGAGGAGATTTAATCCATTATTCGTTCGTAGAAATTGTGCATGGCATACCTGTAACGTTATTTTTAGTTTTAATCGGATTTTTAGGAGGAGTAGTATTAGCTATACTAATTATTGTCTTACAAAGAGTAATAATAATAAAACATGTAGTTAATTTGTATGTGTTTTTTTTTAGGGGAACCCCGTTTTTTCTACAACTATATTTAATATATTACGGACTAGGTCATTTGGTATTCTATTTTCCTAATTTTAAAGGGAGTATTTTATGGGAAATTTTTATTAATCCTTTTTTCTATGCGGCTTTGGCTTTGATGTTAAATTCTGCTGCTTATGCAAGTGAGATTATTAAAGGTTCTCTAAGGGCTATTCCTTATGGGCAAATAGAGAGCGCTATTGCTTTGGGAATGAGTAAACAAAAAATTCTAAGAAGAATTACTATCCCCCAAACTTTTTATTATGCCCTGCCTGCATACAGTAATGAAATTATTGCTTTGGTAAAAGCATCATCCTTGGCGAGTATTATTACTATTATGGAAATAACTGCCATCATGTCAAAGATTAGAGCAGAAACTTATTCTTTTTACGAGCCGTTTTTAGTAGCAGGTAGTTGCTATTTAGTAATAAATTTTGTGTTAATTAATATTTTTAGATTCTTAGAAAAACGCTCTCATAAATGGATGTTAAAAAACACATAAGAATTAATGAAAATAACAGTAGTTTTACCTTATAATAATCCCCTTAGTAGTATTAATACTAAACCTGTAGTATTAGCAACACTACCTTATAGTAAGTATAGTAAATTTTACTCAGATATAACTATAATCAGTAGTTATACTAAAAATCCGATACAAAACTTCAAGTTTATAATTCTACCTAAAGATCTTACTAAAAAACATTATAAATTAAAAGTATTGGAGAATATTAATAAAATACAACCTAAAACTATAGAAGTTCACCAAGATGTGAAATTAGCAGCTTATTTAGCAAAATATACTAAGGTCAAGGTAGTGGTGGTTAAACACGGCAATTATCTGATTAATAGCTTTGCTGATAAAATTCTAATAATTAGAAAATTTTATGAATTTTTTTATTTAGCGTATTTAGAAAAAGTGTTATGTATTAGTAATTATGTTAGGGATACGTTAGCCGGAAAATATCCCGATATGAAATCCAAGTTCATAACTATTTATAATTCTTTAGGTTATTTACCTATGGAGAATTTATCTAATAAGGTATGTAAGGAAGATATTATAATTTTTGCCGGAAAGCCGGTATTCCATAAAGGAATAATCCCTTTACTAGAGGCATTACCTGGTATTTTAGTACAAAATAAAGCATACAAAGTAGAGTTGATTTTAGGATTTTTTTCTAATAAAATTAAATATAATAAGCAGGTATTAAGGTTATTACAGCACCCAGAATTACAAAGTTTAATCCGAGAAAAAAGAATTATATTGTATGAGAGATTATCCAATTCTGAGGTTTTAGCTAAGATGCAAAAAGCAAAAATTGCCATAGTGCCAACTATAAAAGCTGAACCTTTTGGCTTAGTTGCTTTAGAGGCTCATTTAGCAAAATGTGCCGTGATTAGTTCAGGTACAGGCGGATTAAGAGAGATTAGTGAGGATAAGGCTTTGTATCTACAAGCTGTAAATAAAGCAGAAATTACATTACAAGTTAATAAGTTAATCAATAATCAAAAATTATTACAGAGATTCTCTATTGGCGGTTATAATAATGTAGTGAAAAAATTTAGTGCAACTACTTTAGTAACAAAGTTAGATACCTTACGTGAAAATTTCTATAAGGTACAGGAGATCTAATGTTTAATTTGATGAGAATTGCCGGTAGTAATTCTTTAACTATATAGAGATGTTTTAACCAATGGTGCAAATTTCTATTATTATTCCCTGTTATAATGTGGAAAAATATTTACAAGATTGTTTAAATAGTATAATCTTTCAAGTGTTAACTGCTATTGAGATTATTTGTATTGATGATGGTTCATCTGATAATACTCTAAGTATTTTAGAAGAATTTGCTAAAATAGACACAAGAATTAAAATTTTAAAACAAAAGAACTTAGGAGCAGCAAGTGCTAGAAATTATGGATTAAGTGTAGCTCAGGGTGAATACATTCATTTTTTAGATAGTGATGATTTTATTTTAAGTAATTATTTTTATGAAGAAGTATATCAAAAAATTCAAGAAACTCAAGCAGATATTTTAATTTTCGGATATCAAAAATACTACGAACAATCTAAAAAATTTAAAAATTATTATATCCCTCAAAAAATAATTAAGTTATCACACACAGAAATGAATTTAGAAAAGTTAAAAGTAGCTTGTTTAAAGTTAGGAGTAGTTCCTTGGAATAAACTTTATAAAAGAAGTTTTCTTCAACAACAACAACTTACTTTTCTTGAAGGTATTATGCATGAAGATATTATTTTTACTTGGCAGAATATTATTCTAGCACAGAATATAGCAGTAATAGACTTACATTTATATGTTTATAGGCAGAGAAACGGTTCAGTGATGAGTAGTGAAGTATACTCAAAATATGCAGACTTAATTACTGCTTTTAAAGTATTATTAAAGTTTTTAATAAACTCTAAGAATTTAACAACTTATCAGCATATTTTTATTCCAAAACTTTTTAAAACTTTTAGTAAGAATTTAACTAAAATTCCCAACCAATATAAAGAAAGATTTTTTTATGAGTCTCAAAGTTTATTACAAGAAGTTTCTTTGGATAAAGCTAGATTAAGATCGGAAGAGCGGTTCAGCAGGAATGCCGAGACCGATCTCGTATGCCGT
>NZ_DBKDTU010000215.1:0-15713 GCF_055505085.1 Candidatus Hepatincolaceae symbiont of Strigamia maritima | reverse complement strand
AAATAAATGTTAAGATTTTTAATACAATGCAAATATATAATTCTAATAAAGTGCATAATCTGATAATTCTAGGTTCAGGTCCTGCTGGTTATACCGCTGCAATTTATGCAGCCCGTGCCTTATTAGAACCTCTATTAATTAGCGGGTTAGAAGTAGGAGGTCAACTCACTAAAACTCTTGATGTAGAAAATGTACCTGGTTTTAAGTCTATTTTGGGTCCTGTATTAATGCAAAATATGAAAGAACATGCTGAGCATTTTCAAACTATAATTATGCAGGATACTATAATTAATGTCAATTTAAATAAATTTCCTTTCCTACTAAAAGGGGAAAAAACAGAATATCACACAAAATCTTTAATAGTTGCTACAGGGTCTAGTACAAAATGGTTAGGAATTGAAGGAGAAGAATCTTATAAAGGTCTTGGAGTTTCCGCCTGTGCAACTTGTGATGGATTCTTTTATAAAAATCAGGTTGTAGCAGTAGTAGGTGGTGGAAATACTGCTGTAGAAGAAGCTCTTTATTTATCTACTCTAACTAAAACAGTATATTTAATTCATAGAAGAGATACACTACGTTCTGATGCAATTATGCAAGAAAAATTATTTTCTACCCCTAATATTATACCTTTGTGGAATACCAAAGTGGAAAAAATTTTAGGAAATACAAATTTAGAAGATATTAAGAAATTTCCTCACAAACAAGTACTCCTTGAGAAAATAGTACTAAGCAATACTCTAACTAATAAATCTTCTATTTTAGAGATATCAGGCTTATTTATAGCAATTGGGCATACCCCCAATACCACTTTTTTAAAAGGGCATTTAGAATTAGATACTGATGGTTATATAAAAACCCTAGATAATAGTGTTCATACCTCAGTTAATGGGGTTTTTGCAGCAGGTGATGTACAAGATAAAATTTATAAGCAAGCTGTAACTTCTATGGGTTCTGGGTGTATGGCCGCATTAGAAGCTAAAAGATTTTTGGATAATATTTAACTACAAGAGAATATATAAGTAATATGTTAAAAAATTGGGATAAATTAAGATTTTTTTATACAATTGCAAAAGAAAGTAATTTATCAAAAGCAGCTAGGGTTTTGAATATTTCTCAATCCTCTCTTAGTAGACATATAATTGCTCTAGAACAAAATTTAGAAATTAAATTATTTACCAGACATGCAAGAGGGCTTATTCTTACGGAACAAGGAGAAGCTTTATTTCATACGGTATCCAGTATCTACAATAATTTATCAGTTACTATTAGCAATATTCAAGTAGAAACTCAAATACCCAAAGGAGAATTAGTTATTACTACCACTGCAGAATTTGGCACTATTTATCTTATTCCTAAAATTAAATTATGGTCTGATTTATATCCACAATTAAAGATTAAGATCCTATTTTCTAATGCAGAACTGGATTTATCTAGAAGAGAAGCTGATGTTGCCTTTAGGATGTATAAACCAACCCAAGATGATTTAATAGCAACACCATTTTTATCTATTAATAGAGATCTTTATGCTTCTAAAGATTATCTTAAAGCGTACCCTAAAATAAGTAATTTGAAAGATTTAGAAAATCATAAGATTATAGCCACCGCAGAAAATCCCCGTAAGGGTGTTAGTACTGAATATATTGCTAATGAACGTTGGGTTTTATCTAATTATAATTTAAATAGATCTCCTTTAGAGCCTTTTTTAGAAATTAATTCCACTATAGGAATCTATCAGGCGGCAGTAAAGGGTTTAGGAATTGGTATTTTACCTAACTATGTAAGCCATAATTTCCCCTTTGATCTTGTGCATGTCTTACCACGGATTAGATTACCGGGTATTGCTTGTTATTTTGTATATCATAAAGATATGAACCAATCTACTAAAGTGAGAATGTTTAAAGACTTTATATATCAGGTGAAGGATACCTAAAGCTCATGCATTATTGTGATAACATAATTGTTAAAATAACTCTTGTATATACTATTAAACAAGGTATTATCGGTATATTAAAGTTTTACCTCCTTATAGCTAAAGTAACTAGTTTGCTTTGGCTCTTTTTTTGCCTCCGGTTGAATAAAACTTTAGTTTCAACAACTAAAAGTTTACTATGAATCATTTTTTTCAATTAGTTTCTAATTATCAACCTGCAGGAGGACAACCCAAAGCCATACAAGAACTTTTACATAGTATTAATGCTAATAATCGAGATCAGATTTTATTAGGAGTTACTGGTAGTGGCAAAACTTTTGTAATGGCGGAACTTATCCAAAAGTTAAATCGTCCTACCTTAATAATGGCACATAATAAAACTTTAGCAGCACAACTTTACGGTGAGATGAAAGCATTTTTTCCTCATAATGCCGTAGAATACTTTACTTCCTATTTTGATTATTATCAACCCGAAGCTTACGTACCAAGCTCAGATACTTACATTGATAAAGATTCAGTAGTAAATTCTAAATTAGAACAAATGAAATATTCTACTATGTATTCCTTATTAGAAAGACCTGATACAATAGTTGTTGCTTCGGTTTCTTCTATTTACGGGATTGGGGAAAAAAAGAATTACGAGGCTTCAAAGTTAGATCTTAAGGTTAATGATAATATCTCTATATCTGTTTTAGCAAAAGCTTTAGTGGATTTACAATACAATAGAAACGATATTGAATTTGATAGGTCAACCTTTAGAATTAGGGGCGATATTTTAGAAATACAACCAGCACATTTTGAAGATAAAGCCCTCAGAATATCTTTTTTCGGAGATGAAATAGAAAAAATAGATTTATTTGACCCTTTAACAGGTAGAAAACAAGTATCTTTAGCTTACTTCAGGTTGTATGCTAATTCTTTATTTGCTACACCTAAAGATATCATTAAGCAAGTTATTAGCAATGTTAGAGCAGAATTATATGAACAAATATCTTTTTTTAAGGAATCAAATAAATTGATAGAAGCTCAACGAATTGAAGAAAGAACTAATTTTGATATAGAGATGTTGGAAGCCACAGGTTCTTGTAAGGGAATTGAACATTACAGTAGATATTTAAGAGGTATGTTACCAAATGAACAACCCTCTACTTTATTTGATTATTTACCAAAAAATGCTTTACTAATTGTGGATGAAAGTCATGTTAGTCTACCTCAAATTCAAGGAATGTTTAAGGGAGATTTTTCACGAAAACAAAATTTAGTAAATTACGGCTTTAGGCTACCCTCATGCTTAGATAATAGACCACTTAAGTTTGAAGAATGGAATACAATTCGCCCTCAGACTATTTTTGTTTCTGCAACCCCGAGTGATTTTGAACTTAAACTCACTCAAGGAGTGGTTGTAGAACAATTAATTAGACCAACAGGTTTGTTAGATCCTATTTGTGAGATTAAACCAACCTCTACTCAAGTTGAAGATTTAATGCAAATAGCAAAAGAAATAATTCAAAAGAATCAAAAAATTTTAGCTCTCACATTAACAAAAAAAATGGCTGAACTCTTAACTACTTATCTGAATGAACACTCCCTTAAAGCCCGTTATATGCATTCAGATATTGATACGATGGAGCGCATAGAAATTATTAGAGATTTAAGAATAGGTAAATTTGATATACTCGTAGGAATTAATCTACTTAGGGAAGGGCTTGATATTCCTGAATGTTCCCTAGTAGCTATTTTAGATGCTGATAAAGAAGGGTTTTTAAGATCTAAAACTAGTCTTATTCAAACCATAGGGAGGGCTGCTAGAAATGCACAAGGGAGAGTTATTCTCTATGCGGATAAAGAAACCCCCTCTCTTAGAGCAGCCCTATTTGAAACTCAACGCAGAAGAGAAGTACAAGAGCAATATAATACTAAGCATAATATTATTCCAACTACAGTTACTTCTAGAATTGCTAATATTGATGAGCTTTATAATAAAGCCTATACTATTTTAAAAGAGAAGTCTAAGAATGATACCAAAACCTATTTTAGTAAAAAAGAGTTAATAACACTTAAAAATAAATTAGAAAAACAAATGCACGTAGCCACTGAAAATTTAAATTTTGAAGAAGCTATTAAAATTAGGGATAGTTTGAAACAAATTGAAGATGAATTATTAGAACTTTAATAAAAACTCCTACCCTCTTCTATATTTCTCTCTATACTATTAATTTTATCACTTGTATTTCATACGGTTGGTTTTGTGCTAAATAAATACACCTTTCTTAACCTCTTAAACTCCAACATACCTTAGCATGATATTAATTAAATAATAAGAAAGCACAGTTATTATTATAATAGCAACAACATTAATCGCCACCCCTTGCTTAACCATCTCTTTTAACTCAAAAGTATTAGTGGCATAAGCAATGGCATTAGGAGGAGTAGAAATAGGCATCATAAAAGCACAACTAGCCGCAATTGCAGCCGGTATTATTAAATATGCCACATGAATATTATCATTAGTATTTGCTACAGCCGCAAGAATGGGTAAAAACGTAGCCGCTGTTGCGGTATTACTATTAATTTCCGTTAAAAACAAAACTATAGCAGTAACTACTCCTATTAGTAAAAACAAAGAAATATTCTCGGTTTTAATAAAACTACCGAACCAGTAAGATAGTTTAGTTTCACTAATAGCTACCGATAATGCTAAACCACCACCAAAAAGTAATAACATACCCCAAGGTATATCCTTAGCTTTTTGCCAATCCATTACAAAAGTTTTATCTTTTAAAGAAACCGGAGTACTAAATAAAACAACTGAAGCTAGCAATGCAATTATAGTATCATTTAAAATAATATTTTTTTGAAATACTAATGATAACAAAGAACTTACCTGTTTTTGAAAAATCCAAGCCATAGCAGTACAGAAGAAAATTATAGCAACTAATAACTCTCCTTTCTGCATTTTCCCAAGTTCGGCACCGAATCTGGTCAGGACATCACTCCCTTGAAAAGCATCTTTTTCCATACCCCGCGATAACCAAAGCCAAGTAAGAAGTAACATTACTATAGCTATGGGTAATCCCACAATTAACCATGAAACAAAATTAATACTAATTCCATATTGCCCCTCTAGGAATCCTTTTAGAAAGATATTAGGTGTTGAACCAATTATAGTAGCAGTACCACCGATTGAAGAACCATAGGCTACACCTAATAATAGTGCTAAATTAAATTTTTTAGTAAAATTCTCAGGCATTCCCACACTGATTCCCCTTACAATAGCTAAAGCCAGCGGTATCATCATAATAGTAGTAGTAGTATTATTTACCCACATACTAATAAAAGCACAGGATACCATTACTCCCAGAATGAGGTTCTTGGGATTAATTCCAAATACAGAGATTATATTATAGGCAATTCTTTTATGTAGATTCTGTTTTTCAATTGCAGCACCTAAAATAAAACCCCCTAAAAATAAAAATACAATAGATGCAGAATAACTCGGTAATAATTTACCAATCGGCATAACACCGCTAATTGGTAAATAAACCAGTGGTAAGAGGGCTGTGGCTTCTAGGGGAATTATTTCTAAAATCCATAACAAAGCCATAGCAATCATTAAACATAAAACTATAAATGCAGGTGAGGTTAATCCAAAGGGCGGTGATATTAAACTTGGCATTAATAAAGTTAAAATGGCTGCAAAGAATCCTATTTTCCATTTTAAAGAATATGATATCATAAACATTTTTTACCTCCATTTTTGATTTATTAACAATTCAATCATTAGTAATTATTATACAAAATAACTATATAATATGTCAAGAATTTTCTAAAAAATCATGTTTATATTTATAACTTAATATAAATATAAAGTTTTTCTAATTACATAAAGGTTAGATTAAGCAAAATCTCTAGGTATCTTTCTCATTGACCTATATAAACGTTTTATCTTATTATAAAGTAGGTATCTAATATAAAAATTCTGACATTTATTTTCTTTAGGAACAGCTATGGCATCGTACGTCAAGCCATCTTTAAAGCTCTTTATTCTCTCTCCTGTAAGGTCATAAAGATTATAATTGATTAATTTAAAGAAATTCCAAAAATCTTGTTCTGTATAATTATACATCTGTGTTGCAAGATCTTTACCATGCTCAAAAATAATTAAAGGTCTGCCTTTTTGTATAGTTGCTTCAGCCCCCTTAAGAGCTTTAAAATCGCCACCTTCTAAATCAAGTTTTATAAATCTTACTTGTAATTTCTCTTCGTTAGGAATAATATTATCTATAGTATCCGCATCTATAATAATTTTTTCAACCTCTTGTTTATCACCATATATTTTACCAAGATCAGCTCTTTCTATTATGCCACTATATGCATCTCCATTTTTTACATGATGAAAAGCTGTAGTTCCTTTCTTATCAGATAAAGCTAAATTTTTTACAACTAACTTACTAACAAATAGCTCTGTACTCCCAGCAACAAGGGGAGAGGGGGAGAACTGCATTAACTTATTAGCTAGATTAGGTAAGGCTTCTATAGCATAAACTTTTTTATATAATTTCATTAAACGCCTAGTATGTGTTCCTACATTAGCCCCTCCATCTATAGCTATTTTATTATTATTACTATATTTTTTATATAGGTAGAACAGTACACTGTCGTTAAAACTTATAAATATACTAATATTGTTTCCCTTCTCAACAAAAAAACGTTTCTCTTCTTTTCTAATTTGAACCATAAATTACTCCTTTTGATTTTAATAAAAATTATCAGTATAAGTTGTTAATAAAAGTTGTTCTTTTTCTAAGCTTTGTGCATAGAAAATTTTACTAAAATCATCAAAGCCTTTTTCTGCTAGATTAGCTTCTGCTTGTTTTATTCGTTCCAGAATGGTCTCTTTATTTATTTTATTTAACAAAAGCAATTCACCTTCTATAATTACTGAGACAGTATTATCTTCAGCCTTAAATAAACCCCCATAAATAAAATAGCGCTCACTTACCTTATTATCTTTAAATAAATATAAAATACCGGCTTTTAGCATATATACAAGAATTCTTTCCCCACTAATTATACCAATATCTCCCATTAACCCCGGAACAACCAGCATGTTTACCTTCTCAGTTAATAATAAACCAAACTTTGAATATATTTTTAAAGCCATATTTTCCATTAGAATATTACCTATTTTTCTAAATTCTTAGATTTTGCCATAACATCAGCAATATTACCGCACATAAAAAAAGCCTCTTCAGAGATACTATCCATTTCTCCTTTACAAATAGACCTAAATCCTGCTATGGTATCCTCTAAACTCACTAATATACCAGGAATACCACTAAATACTTCTGCAACATGAAAAGGTTGTGAAAAGAATCTTTGAATTTTTCTAGCTCTTGATACCAATAATTTATCTTCATCTGATAATTCATCCATTCCTAAGATTGCAATAATATCTTGTAATTCTTTATATTTTTGTAGAATCTCCTGAACTTCTCTAGTTACATTATAATGTTCATCTCCTATAATTCTAGGATCTAACACCCGTGATGTAGAATCCAGAGGATCAACCGCTGGATAGATTCCCATAGCCGCAATATTTCTTGATAACACAGTAGTAGCATCTAAATGAGAAAAAGACGTAGCCGGAGCCGGGTCGGTTAAGTCATCAGCCGGTACATAAATAGCTTGTACGGAAGTGATAGAACCATTTACCGTTGAGGTAATTCTTTCTTGCAAAGCTCCCATTTCACTAGCTAAGGTAGGTTGATACCCCACTGCTGAGGGGATCCTTCCTAATAGGGCTGAAACCTCAGATCCTGCCTGAGTAAATCTAAAGATATTATCCACAAAAAATAAAATATCTTTGCCTTCAGTATCTCTAAAATGCTCTGCTACCGTTAAACCAGTTAAAGCTACTCTTGCTCTTGCACCAGGAGGTTCATTCATTTGTCCGTAAATTAGAGCACATCTTGATTTAGCAGGATCACCCTTAACTACCACCCCTGCCTCTATCATTTCATGGTATAAATCATTTCCTTCACGAGTTCGTTCTCCAACCCCTGTAAATATTGAATAACCTCCGTAAGATTTAGCAATATTATTAATTAATTCCATAATAATGACGGTTTTACCAACACCTGCTCCTCCAAAAAGACCTATTTTTCCACCCTTTAGGTAGGGAATCATTAAATCAATTACCTTAATACCGGTAATTAAAATTTCAGCTTTAGTAGATTGTTCTATGAATTCTGGAGCTTCCCTATGAATAGGTAATTTTAATTCAGTTTTAATGTCTCCTAATTCATCAACAGGATCACCTAATACATTCATTATTCTTCCTAAAACCTGCTCCCCTACCGGTACAGTAATAGGAACTCCTGTATCTATTACTTCTTCTCCTCTAGTTAATCCTTCTGTTGCATCCATTGCTAAAGTTCTAACCCGTCCTTCTCCTAAATGCAGTATCACTTCTAAAACTAATTTTGCTCCGTTGTTATTGGTTACTAAAGCATTATAAATTGCCGGTAATTGTTTAATATCTTTAAACTCAACATCGACTATTGCTCCCATTACCTGAGAAATTTTTCCTGTGATTTGCATTTTATTTTAGTCTCCTAATCATTTATAGAGCCTCAGCTCCTGATATAATTTCTATTAATTCTTTAGTTATAATAGCCTGTCTGTTCCTATTATATTCAAGAACTAATTGCTTTATTAATTCTTTAGCATTGTTATATGCTCCATCCATTGCTGCAACTCTTGCTGCTTGTTCTGAGAGAATACTCTCAATCATAATTTTATAAAGACTATGATTAATATATTGTTTAGTTAATGGTATAGCAACATCTTCTAAGTAAGACTCATCACTAAGTAACATTTTATCTGGTATTGTTATATCTTCTATATTAATAGGCAACATGATTTTAGTATTAACTTCTTGTTGCAGAGCATTAACAAATTTTGTATAAATTACTTCTATTTTAGCAATTTTTTTAGTGAGTAATAAATTAATTATATATTCAACTAAGAATTCTAACATTTCTGCAGTTAGTTTTTTTAAATCTAAGGGTATTTCTAAATTTAATATCTTATCATTAGTAAACAAACGATTTACAATGTTTGCTCCACGTTTACCTATGGGTAATATTAAGAAATCTTTTGTACTTGTATTAGCAATATTCGGTTGCATCTTAGTATTTACATTACTAGTTAGTTTATGGGTTATTTCTTTAATTTTTTTAATTACATTATTATTATAAGAACCGCATAAACCTCTATCTGAGGTAAAAATAATAAATAAAGTCGGTAATTCAGGTTCTTCTACAAAAAGATATGAATTATTACTAGTTTCTACAAACTTATGATACATAAAAAATAAATATTGAGAAATTTCTTTAGCTAAGTTGAAATATTCCTTAGTATTATTTCTTACGGTTTTTACATGTGCCAACCGAGCTGTTGAAATAGTTTTCATAGATTGAGTGATTTTCTCACTAGACTTAACATTATTAATTCTACTTCTAAGGTCTTTTAAATTAGCCATAATTTTTAACTTCTATACTTTATTCTCAATAATAAAATTATTAGTAAACTTTTTTAGAAACTCTTTAAGCAGTTCTATATTTTTCTGGCTTAAATCTTTGGTTTCTCTAATCTCTAACAATACATTTTGAACTTGAATTTTAGCTGCCTCTAGCAGTTCTTCTTCATATTTTAAAACATCCTTAAGACTAACCTCATCTAAAAAGCTATTTCCTAATGCAAATAGTGAGAGTACCATTTCTTCTAAGGTATAAGGGTTATATTGTTTTTGTTTTAAGAGCTCAGTCCACCTTTTACCACGTTCCAACAATTTTTTAGTAGAAGTATCAAGATCTGAAGCAAATTGACTAAACTTAGCTACTTCTCTATATTGTGCTAATTCTAGTTTTATTGCTCCGGTTACTTTTCTCATAGCTTTAGTTTGAGCTGCTCCTCCCACTCTACTTACAGAAATCCCTACATTTAGTGCCGGTCTTATTCCTTGAAAAAATAAATCTGTTTCTAAAAACATTTGTCCATCTGTAATAGAAATAACATTAGTAGGAATGTACGCAGAAACATCTCCTGCTAAAGTCTCAATTACCGGAATAGCCGTAAGAGACCCTCCACCATTTTCTTTACTAAGCTTAGCAGCTCTTTCTAATAATCTTGAGTGTAAATAAAAAACATCACCCGGATAAGCTTCCCGTCCCGGAGGACGACGCAATAGTAAAGATACTTGCCGATACGCTACAGCTTGTTTGGATAAATCATCATAAAAAATTACCGCATGCATAGCATTATCTCTAAAATATTCTCCGATACAACACCCTACATAAGGAGCTAAATACTGTACAGTAGCAGAATCTGAGGCTGTTGCTGCTATAATACAACTATATTCCATTGCACCGTACTCTTCTAAAGTTTTCACTAAATAGGCAATGTTAGAGCGTTTTTGTCCTATTGCTACATAAATACAAAACATTTTTTCAGAAGGATTTTTAGCAACATCATTAATATGTTTCTGATTAATAATAGAATCAATAATAACAGAAGATTTACCGGTTTGTCTGTCTCCGATTAAAAGTTCTCTCTGCCCTTTCCCAATAGGAATCAAACTATCAATTGCCTTAATTCCTGTTTGAAAAGGCTCTTTTACAGATTCTCTGGCAATAATTCCCGGAGCTTTAACCTCTACTTCTCTAATCTCTGTAACAGCAAGAGGACCTTTACCATCTATAGGTTGCCCTAATCCGTCTAATACTCTGCCTAAAACTTCTTTACCTACCGAAACTTTAAGTTTTTCTTTTAAACGTTTAACAGTATGCCCACTTTCTACAGTAACATCAGAACCTAAAAGAACCACACCGATACTATCTTCTTCTAAATTTAAACAAATACCCTTAATACCACTTTCAAATTCTACCATTTCCCCCAAGAAAGCCCGTTGTAACCCATAGACTGTGGCAATATTATCCCCCACACTAATTACTTTTCCAAATTCATTGAAATCAATATTACTATCAAAGGCTTTCAGTTGTTCTTTGATACTATTAGCAATATCTATTTTGCTCATTTTTTAGTTCCCTTCATCACCTTATTTAAGGAATTTATTTTAGTTTTTAAAGAATCATCAAATAACCATTCCCCTACTTTAACTACTATACCACCTAAAAACTCTTTATTAACTTGTTTTGTTATAAAAAATTTCTCACCAAACTCTTTTGTTAACACAATTTTTAACTCATCTTCCTGACTTTTTGTTAAATCAATAGCAGTAATAATTTCTATTTTTTTATAACCTTGATATTCAAAATAAACTTCCTGCCAATCTTTGATTAGACCTATCATCACTTCATTATAGTTATTTTTTATTACAATTTGAATGAGGTTAGTTAGTAAATTACTAAGGTTTAACTCTTGACATATTTTGAGAATCATCGATAGTTGTTGTTTTTTAGCAAAGGTTCTAAAAGCTATCCCTGAGAATCCCTCTGTAATTTCTGCTAAATATGTTTGTAAGCTAATAATTTCTTGGTCTATTTGTGTTAGCAGACCTTGTTCTTTTGCTAAATCCAAAAAGGGCGTTGCAAATTTTATTATTTGGTGTTTCTTCTCTAAACTCAACATTTTGATATAATTTTTTTTACATAACTTTAATTATTATTATCATAAATCATAAAAAATAACAACTTTATTTAGTAAAAGCTTATGGGGTCTACATCGATTTGAAGCTTAATAATACTTGGTGTTTTTACTGATGCTAACCACTCTCTTACTATATTCTGTAAATTAAGATTTTTTTCAGCTTTTAGTAAAAATCTGCGACGATGTTTTCCTCTTAAGAATTCTATAATAGCCGGACTTGGTCCGAAAATATTTACTTTTTTATCTATTGGGGCAATTTTTTTTAAATAAACACAAAATTCATCTAATAATTTATTATTATGTGAAGAAATAATTAAAGCAATTAAACGACTATACGGTGGCATTAATGCATTCTTACGGTTTAATAATTCTTCCTTTACAAAAAGTTCTCTATTCCCTGCTAATAAGGATTTTAAAATAATATTTTCTTGATTATAAGCCTGAATTATTACTTCACCTGCTAAATGTGAGCGTCCAGCCCGCCCGGCTACTTGATATAATATTTGCCAAAATCTCTCATTCCCTTTAAGTTCTGCACCTTGTAACCCTAGATCACCATCTATTACTCCAACTAAAGTTAAATTAGGAAAGTGATATCCTTTAGCTATCATTTGCGTTCCGATTAGGATATCTATTTCTCTATTTTCAACTTTTGTTACTAATTCTTGAGCCTTTTTATAAGAATTAATTATATCACTAGAAATTAACGCTATTCTAGCTTTAGGAAAATAATTAATTACTTCTTCATTAATTTTTTCAATACCAACCCCGCTTGCTATTAAACTATCCTTTTCCCCACAACTACTACAATCTTTAGTTAAAGGTATAGAGAATCCACAATAATGACAACAAAATAACTGCTTACTTTTATGTTCTACTAAATAAGTAGTACAATTACGGCAAGAAATACTCTCTCCGCAACTTCTACAAATATTTACAGAAGCGTATCCGCGTCTATTAATAAATAAGAGTGTTTGCTGTTGTTTTTCTAAAGTTTTAGTTATTTTTGTAAGTAATGTATTACTTAAATAATATCCTCTCTTAAGTTTTTCAGTGCTTAAATTAACAACCTTAAGTTTTGGCATGGTAACATTATTAAATCTATTCTCTAAAAGATTATAACGATACTTACCTAATTCTACATTATATAAACTCTCAATTGAAGGAGTAGCAGAACATAAAATAATAGGTATTTTAGAAATCTTTGCTCTAATAATAGCCATATCTCTAGCATTATATAAAACTTTTTCCTCTTGTTTATAAGATTGTTCATGCTCTTCATCAATAATAATTAATCCTAAATTATTAAACGGTAGAAACAAAGCAGAACGAGTTCCTATTACTATTTGTACTTGATTATTAGCAACTACTAACCAAGTATTTTTTTTCTGCATAGCCTTAATATCAGAATGCCATATTTCGGGTTGCAGATTAAATCGTTCTTTAAATCTATTTAATATTTGAGAACTTAAGGCGATTTCCGGCAATAAAATTAATACTTGTTTGTGGTGTAAAAAAGCCTCAGCTACTGCTTCAAAATATACTTCTGTCTTACCAGAACCCGGAACACCATCTAATAAGTTTACTGAAAAGTCTGCTTGTTTTACAATTAAACGTAATTCTTGGGCAATTTTTTCCTGTATATTAGATAACTGTGGCTGGGTATAAGTTATAGAATTAGCTACTTTTGCAGTTTTATTATTTAGAATTATGTTGTGGGACTCTAAAAATTTAGGATCTAGAATTAGAATCTTATCCTTCAACATATTATTAATAATTGCCATACTAAATTTACTATTTTGTTTAAGAGTTTTTAATAATAAATTATTCTGAGATTCTATAAAAGAAATAATCTCCTGTCTTTTTACAGTTATTTTAAAATGATTAATATTAGTATTTATTGATACTATAAATTCTATTTGAGGTTCTTTAAAAATATCTTTAGTTAAGAGCATTTTAAGAACATTTCCGATAGAACTAAGATTATAAGTTGCAACCCATTTAATAAATTCTAACATCTCTAAAGATAAAGAAGGTAAATAACTAAGTTTTTTATTAATATTTTTAAGTTTAAATTCCTCAGTATTTATCCCCTTACCAAACACCAATCCTGGTATAGTTTTATTCCCAAAAGGAACTTCTACAAAATCACCTAACTTAATTTCTAAATTAATAGGCACTATATAACTATAGGGTTTATCTACATTTAATGGTAAAACCACAGAAACTACATTAACTCTATCTTTACTTTTTTCCATTTAAATATATAGTATAATTAATATTCTTTACTTGCAAATACATTAAACCATGAATAAGATTAATGCTAAAATTAATGAAAAAATTTTAAAACTACACCTTGAACCTTCTCTAAAAGAACAAGTATTAGCTTATTTAGCATATTTCTCACAACAAAAAAGGTCATCAATTAATACTCTTATAGCTTATAATAATGATTTAGCAGAGTTTTTAAATTTTATTAATCGACACTTTGGCTATACTATCGGGCTTAATGATTTAAACAAACTACGCACTGCAGATTTTAGAAGCTTCTTAGCTTTTTTAAATAAAGCAAACTTAAGCAAATTATCTATTAGTAGAAAATTTTCCGCAGTTAGATCTTTTTTTGTATATTTAGAAAAACATAATATTATTAATAATGATTATATCAAAGTAGTACAAATTCAAAAATTATCTAAAAAATTGCCTCGTCCCGTATCTGTTAATATGGCTTTTAAAGCTCTACAAATAGCCGGCTCAATATCTAGTATTCCTTGGGTTAACAAACGTAATCAGGCAGTAATAACTCTAATTTACGGTACCGGACTTAGGATTAGTGAGGCTTTAAATCTTAATATGCACGATATTGAAAGTATTAATCAAACAGGTATCATAAAAGTATTAGGGAAAGGAGCAAAATACAGATTAAGCCCATTATTACCTATTGTTATAACTTTATTAGAAGTATATTTAAAGAGTATTCCTTTTAAATATACTAAAGATTCACCGGTATTTTTTGGTGAACACGCTAAGGCATTAAATCCTGGTGTCTTACAAGCAATAATTCGAAAAATTAGACAAGAGCTTAATTTAGATATTTCTTTTACCCCACATGCATTACGTCATTCTTTTGCCACTCATCTCTTAAATGAAGGGGCAGATTTACGCTCTATCCAAGAACTTTTAGGACATAATTCCCTAGCAGCAACTCAGAGATATTTAGAAGTAAGCCGACTTAATTTGCAAAATGCACAAAACAATTTTCATCCAAGATCTAGAGTATAATTTATTAAAACTCATATCTAATAAATCACCCTATATTTTGTATGAATACTATTTCCTAAAAGATATTGATTTGAATACCTATTCCAAGAATTATTTCTGCTTCTTGTGAATAGCTTTCAACTGACACCCTCTCTAAGTTAGTATTTATATAAAAATCAGTATAATGCAACACCATAAGATTGAGATTTAACAGAATATACTTATTTAAAAAATAAGTTGCCTCTATACCAGCAGTAAAAGCTAGATTATCTATTTTTATACTTTGCTCTTCTTATATAATTCTCTCCGTGAAAGCATCATATTTGTCTACTTTTCTGCAAATTCCTCTCCCAATTCCTTTAAATATAGTAAGATCTTTATCTTTTATATAAATTGGATGTAAGCCTTCTATCTTAAAACCCTTTTCACAATAGGGATAAGTTATATTATCGAGATCTAATAAATTAAGTTTTCTAGGTAATTCCACCCCATCTGTTATGATAATATTCTTTACATCTTCAACTGTATCCTTAGTAGTAATATTATATTCACTGCTAACTTGTACATTATTAAAAATTTTATACATCCCTACTATTAAATTGACTTTAAGATTACTATCATTAGGGATATCTTTATCATAATAAATAGTATATTTGCCTTGTACTCCAAGACCATAACTATTATTACCAAAAACAAGCTTTGTTTTTTCTTCATAATTTTGTTGAGTTTGAAGTTTACTATTATTATATAAAGCTTCTATACCAATATTAAAAGTATTGCTTATTGCATAAAATCCTCCGATTCTTGCTTCGTAGATCGGAAGAGCGTCGTGTAGGGAAAGAGTGTAGAT
>NZ_DBKDTU010000214.1:0-5532 GCF_055505085.1 Candidatus Hepatincolaceae symbiont of Strigamia maritima | reverse complement strand
TGATTTAAAGAATATACTAGTAAAATTTATAAGTAAGGAGTTATAAAATTATGATCAAAAGATTTACCTCCATAGAAGAAATTCATCAATTAACTACTGAGGATATATTTCAGCCATCAATTACTATTTTAGGTGTAGGAGGAGCTGGTTCTAATGTGGTAAATAATATGATTGGTATGGATTTATCAGGAGTAAGATTTGTAGTTAGCAATACTGATATGCAAGCTTTAGAAGAATGTATTTGTCCTAATAAATTACAACTTGGTCCTAAAGTAACCAAAGGTCTCGGAGCAGGCTCAAGACCGGAAATAGGGTTTCAAGCATCAGAAGAATCCAGAGATGATATTAAAGATATTTTAGTAGGGACTAATATGCTTTTTATTACTGCCGGTATGGGAGGAGGTACCGGAACAGGAGCTTCTCAGGTGATTGCTAAAATAGCTAAAGATATGGGGATACTAACCATAGGTTTCGTAACCAAACCTTTTAATTATGAAGGTTATCATAAAATGGAAATTGCCGAACACGGCTTAAAAGAAATAGAGAATTATTTAGATGCTTTAGTAGTAATTTCTAATCAAAATCTTTTTAAGGTTATTGATGAAAAAACCAGTTTTATGGATGCCTATAAGGTTGTGGATCATGTATTATATTCAGGGGTTAAGGCAATTACCGATTTAATAATCTCAAAAGGTTTAGTTAACTTAGATTTTAATGATATTAAAACTGTTATGGAAGGTGCAGGGCAGGCTATGATAGGCTCTGCAGAGGCAGAAGGAGAAGATAGGGCAAAAAAAGTTGTGGCACAGGTGGTGAATAACCCTTTACTTGATGGAGTTAATTTAAGCGGAGCTAAAAGAATCTTAATTAATATTACCGCAGGGTATAATATGACCCTATATGAGGTAGACCAAATAGTAAATAATATTAGGCAGGAGGTAGATCCGCAAGCTTTTATTAGTTTTGGTGCTATTTTTGATGAAAAAATGGCTGATAAAATTAGAGTATCAATAGTTGCCACGGGGGTTGAGAGTAAAAAACCTATTCAGCAGGAATCCAGTCTTATTAAGCAGATTTTTCATAAAGAAGATAAACGCCAAAAACAAGAAATTATTCAACAAGAAAATAAGACTTTTTCACAGACAAGAGCAAAAGATTCTAATCCTGTTTCTCAGTATCGTACTACCCCTATACAAAATAAAACTAAAGATTTAGTAAGAGAAGATACCGCAGTTGAGTATACTCATAAAGAGCTGAATCACAGAGAGTTTAACTATGATGTAGAGGTAGATTCTCCTAAATATACGGCAATAAAGCCGGAGCAACAAATCCTTGTAGAAGAACAATTTGAAGAGCAATACTATGAAAAACAAAGAGTTACAGAAGAAAATTTTAAGGAAAGTCAGGATACGGTTATTGCTACTAAAGATGTTGTACAAATAAACTCTTTTAGAGACGCAAACGGAAACTTTAATAATGTAAAAACTAAAGAAGTTCAATCCAAGATTTCAATTGAAGCTTCCCCGAGAAATTATAAAAAATTAACTCATGAAGTAGTAAGTCATGAAGTAGTAAATAAAAAAAATCTGCAGTATAAAAAAGCATATTATCAAGATAAAGATATTTTTGGTGAAGAAGTAGAAAATATCGGTAAGAAAAAGCTTAGTTTGTTTGATTTGGTAATTAGTAAAAAAAAGCAAAGCCTTGCAAATCAGCATAAAATGAATGAGGAACATATTGATATTCCTGAAGATGATTTAATAGTAATGCACAAAAGAAATAACATAAGTCAGGATAAGATTAATACTTCTAGTGTAAAAGCTAAAACAGATTTATTAGATATTTTTAAGAAAAAATAATCTTTTAAATTCTTGTAATAATTTGTTATGTATTTTCAATATCCTTTTCAGATACCTTATTGTAACCTATAACCATGGATAGGTAAAACACATGGAAATAATATGTATCAAAAAACAATAAAAAAAGAACTCAAAATCTCAGGTGTAGGAGTACACAGCGGAAAAATAGTAAATATAACTATTAAACCGGCAGAGCCTAATACAGGTATAATTTTTAAAAGAATAGATTTAGGTAGTGATGATAGTAGTATAAGCATTAAAGCCACTTGGTCTAATGTGGTTGATACTAAACTCTCTACAGTAATTGCTAATACTAAAAATGCTAGAGTAGCAACTATTGAACATTTAATGGCAGCTTTTGCGGGTTTAAGAATTTCTAATGCAATTATCGAGATAGATAACCTAGAGGTTCCTATTTTAGACGGTAGTTCTAAAATTTTTGTTAAACAATTGTTAAAGGCAAAAGTAATAGAGCAATTAGGTGCATATAGAAAAACTCTAAGAATTTTAAGACCACTTAGTATACAAACACAAGATATTCAGATAGAAGTAATCCCAAGTAATAGATTCAAAGTAGATTTTTTAATAGATTTTCCTAATACGCCAATTAAGCAACAAAAATATAAATTTGATAGTAAATATAATGATTTTGTAAAAAATATTGCTTTTTGTAGAACTTTTGCCAAATTAGAAGATATTGAAAAATTACAAGCTATGGGTTTAGCTCTAGGTGGTAACTTACATAATGCGATTGTGGTATCTAAGGATGGAATTTTAAATAAAGAAGGTACTAGATGTCATGATGAATTTGTAAGACATAAGATTTTAGATTGTTTTGGGGATTTTTATTTATCCGAATACGAAATAGCTGGTGCTTTTAAATGTTCTAAATCAGGACATACTGCTAATAACCTTATCCTAAGAGAAATTTTTAGCAATAGTCAAAATTATGCTATTGATACCTTAGAGGATAAAAGATTTCTATCTGTTAGTTTTCAACAACAAATTGCTTATTAAACTTGCTTTAGCAAAGTTAATAAATTAAAATTAGTAATCAATAAATCTTATAAACGGATATAATGTTTTGAGACTACTAACTAAGATTAGTTTAATCATTTTGCTATTTGGGTTTACTGTACTTAATTCTAAGGCAGATTATGAAGACTTAGATGTTGCCGGTTTATATAAAGTAGCATTTTATGAATTAAAAACAGGTAATGCTAGTGAGGCAATTAAATATTTAAAACGCATAGGATCTGAATTTTCATATCAAACTGAGGCAATTGAGGCACAATTATTATTAATTTGGATTTATTATCAACAGAATGATCTTCTAGCTGCTGAAGTTGAAATTGAGAGTTTTAACAGATATTATCCTTATAATAAATATTCGGTATGGATAGATTATATGAAATCTTTGGTTTATTTTGAACAAATAGGTGATATTAAAAGAGATCAAGGTATTACTCAGAAAGCACTTATTGCTTTTAATGCTCTACTTAAAAAATATCCTGATAGTGAATATAGTAAGAGTATTATATTTAAAATAGAAGTCGTAAAAGATTTATTAGCTACTAAGAATATGGATATTGGTAAGTATTATCTAAAACAAAAAGAATATATTTCTGCTATTGCTAGATTTCAAGAAATTGTGGATAATTTTCAAACCACAAGTGCAATTGATGAGGCAATGTATAGATTGACCCAAGCATGGTTAGCTTTAGGAGTAGAGGAAGAAGCTTTTAAAACTGCTGCTGTTCTTGGATATAATTATCCTGACAGTATTTGGTATAAAAAAACTTATCAACTTATAAAAAAATATTCTAATATTACTAGGTTAGAAGAATAAGCAGTAAGTTATTATGTTAAAAGAACTTAATATTTCTAATGTAGTGTTAGTAAAAAATTTAATACTTAGTTTCAAGAACGGTTTAACTATTCTTACAGGAGAAACCGGAGCTGGTAAGTCTATTCTCTTAGATTCTCTAACACTTGCACTGGGTGGGCGTGCTAATACTAAATTAATAAGAGAAGGAGAGCATACAGCATGTGTGGTAGCTATTTTTATAATATCACATAATAATATTATAAAAAAATTATTACAAGAACAAGGTATAGTTTATTATGATGAGCTTATTTTAAGAAGAACCATTAATCATGAGGGTAAATCAAAATGTTTTATTAATGATATCTCGGTAGGTATAAATTGCTTAAAATTAATAGGTGATAAACTTTTAGGAGTCCACGGGCAATTTGACAATCAAAGACTCCTAAGAGGAGTACATCATCGAGAAATCCTTGATAATTTTGCCCAAAATAAAGAGTTATTACATGAAGTATCAGAGTTATTTTTCAATGTAAGCCGAACTACAAAAGAACTCAATAACTTAAAGCAAGAATTATCTAATCTAGAAAGAGAACAGGATTATTTAAATTATGTAATCAATGAGTTAGAGCATTTAAATCCTTATAAAGATGAAGAAATTGATTTATTACACAAAAAAGCTTTATTAAACAATAATGAGAAAATTGCTAATTCGTTAACTAAAGCACAAAATCATCTACAAGATCCAGATATTTTAGAAGCTATTAACAGATCTTTAAAAAACCTTTATCAGTTACAAAAACTTTTTGAGGAAGATAATAATTATCAAAATATTTTAGAAAATTTAGACAAAGCTTACCAGCATCTTGAAATAAGTTCTGAGTTATTAAATGAAATGAATTCAAATGTAGAATTTAATGAAACTGAATTATCAGAGATTGAAGAGCGTATTATGGACTTAAGAAGTATTGCTAAAAAGCATAAGGTTTCTCCTAATGAGTTATACTTATTAAGAGATAATCTTAGCAAAAAATTAGGAAGATTTAACTTAGGAGCAAAGAAAATTCTAGAGCTTAAAAATACTCTTAATGTGCAACAACAGGAATATTTTGAGAAAGCTCAAATTTTAAGTAAAAATAGGCTCAAAACAGCTGAGTTGTTAGATAAAAAAGTAATTCAAGAATTAAGCTACTTAAAATTAAAGAATACTAAATTTAAAACAGAAGTAGAAATTTTGCCTCCTGAGAATTATTCAGGATACGGTATAGATAAAGTAACTTTTAAAATTAGTACTAATCTTAAAGATAATTTTTTAGATTTGAATAAAACTGCCTCCGGTGGAGAAATGGCAAGATTTATGTTAGCACTAAGATTAATTATTGCAGAAACAGATACAATCAGTACTGTTATTTTTGATGAGGTTGATATAGGGGTAGGAGGAGAAGTTGCAGAGCTAATCGGTAATAGATTATTAAAATTAAGTAATAAACTTCAAACCATAGCAATTACTCATTCTCACCAAATTGCAGCTCAGTCTGATGAGCATTACAAAGTTACTAAAGAACTTATTAATAATGAATTGTTTACTAAAGTAGCTATTTTAGAGGCACATGAAAAAATAGAAGAAATAGCAAGAATGATTTCAGGCAAAGAAATTACAGAAGAAGCTCGAAAAACCGCTCAAAAACTAATTGTATCTTAATCTTTACTTCTTAAATAAGCTTAACTGTAACAACATACAAAAAGCGTAGAATCAAAGATTAAATAATACAGTAAAGTATATAAATTTGTGCTATTTAAAATAAGAATAATTATTATTTTAAACTTTATTTTACAATAGGTATTTAC
>NZ_DBKDTU010000213.1:0-5609 GCF_055505085.1 Candidatus Hepatincolaceae symbiont of Strigamia maritima | reverse complement strand
CTCGGCATTCCTGCTGAACCGCTCTTCCGATCTTTTTAGAGAAATTACCAAACCTTTTAAATAAGTATAATACTGACTTATCATCTTTATCTGAAGATAATATAGATTATTTAGTATCTAGTAATTTTCTAATGGATCCGCCTAATATATGGCAGAATAGTTATGATACTATATATCAAGAAGTTTCTTTTGTAGCTTATAGCTATTTAGAAATTCAAGACGAAACAGAACAAGATATACTAGAAAAAGAAATTGAAGAGCAATACAATAATTCTAAACAATTTAAGTTAATGTGTGATTTTATACATAAATGCAAATTATATAAATTAGATCTAACAATGCAAGGTAGAGAATTAGGTAAATTATCCCAAGTTATCACTTAATTTCTTGATTTATATTTATATAAAATATACAATTTAGATGTTAGAAATAACATAAGTAGAGAGTGAGAAAGGAGCCCTGACTTAGTTTTGCAAGAAAGACTACGCTCAGCGGGGAGATGTCCGAGCCCCCACTCTCTATTTCTTTGTCCATTCTTTAAATTGTTCTTCTCTTATTTTATAAAAACTATTCATTAACAGTTCCCCTTCTGTTGTAATTTTTGTAGCAACTAAATAATAATACTTCCCTATTTGCTTTATATAAGCTTTTTTAGAGGCATTATAATGACCTGTACTGATAATATCTTGTATTAATGAATAATCACCGATGGTTAAATCTCCATGTGCTTTCTTTTTAGTAGCTAAGGTTTACTCTGATACCTTTAAAATTTTAGGTTTATTAGTAACACCACTTTGCACATAAGCAACTGGTACATAATTGAAAGCTCTGTTTTTTATAGACTTAATCTCATCTTGCACTTTTTTAGCTCTTTGAAAAAAAGCTTGTAAAAAAACTACTTTTAATGATATTAGATATTTGATTTTCTGCCATGTTCGGTGAGCTTTGTAATAACTTTTTCTCTAAGGTGTCTGATAGGGTTTTATTTCTAAATTTACCGCTATTAGATGACCACGCAGGATCTACACCTCTCATGTATTTAATGTTTCTACCACCTGCTGTTTTACTATCAAACTTAATGCTTGGAGTTTTACTTACCCCACCTCTTTTTTTACACTCTTCTTCACTAATTTGTACCACATAACATTTACAACCCCAGCCATTCGGTGGAAAGGCATTATCCCAAAATGGGTGGTCTATTGGTAAGATGAGGTCTTTCCATTCTGCGTGGTCTGTTCTGTGCTTTTTTGATGGTCATAACTTATACAAAAAATAAGGCAATACGTCCTTGTCTCTTGGGCTCTTTCCCACAGAGCTACACTTCTACTACTTCTTTTATTGGACTCATAAATAGTTTCTAATCGTCTTGGAGAACCTAGTTGGACAACTTTCTCTTTTTTTGTGATGGGATCCAACGTCCTACGTTGGCCACACCAACCTTTTTGTGTTAATATAGGCTTTAATTCTTTTTGGAATTGTTTTAACGTTTTCCCGTTATTTAATGCTTCAATTAAAGAGGCTTTAACATCATTTAAAATATCCGCCTCTGTGGATTTAGCAATAGTAAATACTGCTGAGTGCTCATTATGTAAAACATCAGTCCAATGATATGTTGGCTTATTTACTTTATTATCTAAATGCGTGCTTGGCATTATTACTTACTAATTACGAATTTTTGTAATGGTAATTCACTAAAAGCATCTAATTTACAAGCAAGTTCTACTGCTTCTTCTGCTGTTTTTTCTAAATGTAGTGCAGATAATGCAAAATAAAAGCCACTTCCTAGAGCATCAAATGTAGTAATTTCAAATACACTTAAGCTCCATAAATTAAACCTAAATACCTTGCCTTGAAATATGATTAACCCCATTACTTCTATGCTTTTTTCACTTGTAGCTTCACGATAGTAAATAAAAAACTTATGTAAAAACTCCGTAATATCTTTCACATTGTTACCTTCTGGAATATTTGTTCTGCTAAAAATTTTTAGGAAAATAATACAAGATGCATCCCCACAACATGCTATATATACATTGTTATTATTAATGATTTTTTCTAGTTTCATATCGTCTTTAATATGTCCTGCTGAGGTTATTCTTGTATCAGCTACTAAATGTATTTCATTATCGTAAATTTTAACTGCCACTGTTGTCATTGTGGGTATCCTTATTTAAGTTATACATTATCTTTTTTATTACCTACTATTTGTGAGGCGGTGTTTAGTTCTGAGAGATTGTTTTGCAATAAATTGCTATCTAGCTTGAGATTAGAGAGTTTATTGTTTAAATCATCATAATCTTTAGCTCTCTCTATAATTTTTAGAATTGGTGAGATTAGCTCTTCTTCTAAATTATTTAGTTTATTTTCTGTAATTATTGTCTCTTGAAGTTCGTCTAGTCCGTCTTTTACCACCTCATCATTATTAGCATCATCTTTATTATGAGTTTGTATGCTATGTTTTTGCCCCATATGCTTTTGAATGGGTGCTAAGTTAGTATATGGATTAAACCTTAAGACATCATCTTTTGTATTTAGTGGTTTAATAAATCCTAATCTCTCTATTACATCACTTTTACTAACCTCTAAGCCAAGTGGTAAAACTTTGGTTAGAACATCTGCTAATGTTGTTCTATCTTCTTTTTCTTGAATTTGCCATTTTATACGTGGATATTCTTTCTGCAATCCTATAGTTTGATTAATATATGCCTCTAAAAATTTATTTATTGTTGCCTCTAATTCTCTTGCATCACTCTTTACAATATCTAGTCTTATTTCATTATGAACTTTAGCTTGTGCCATTGAGGAACCATTATCACTTGTCATAGTTTGACCAAGTATTAGCTTTGATATTTGTTTATCTATATAATCAAGTAGTGAGGTGTATAGCCCTGCCCCATCACCCTTATTTACCTCATGAAAATCTATACTCATACTCTCCGGAATTATTGCCGCCGCATCTACTCCTAAATCTTTTACTGCCTTTTTTAGAGTTGCTATATCTGTAGTGGTTGGTTCAGCTCCGTACTTACCAACCCTTAACGGCATACCAAAGACTTCAGCAAAACTCATAAAGTCTCGCATCGCATAGGCTTTATAAAGTAGATAAATAGATGCCGGAATTGTTAAACCATTTCGCAGTTGTACTGAAGACTTTGAGGCGGGAGCATGTATTATAAACTTTTTCTCAAAAAAGCCCTCTTCCTTAGTTTCAACAATCGGCAAGAGTTTACTACCCGTATCATCCCATATTTTTAGCTCGCCATTGCTATCATAAGAGAACCAATAGGCAGGTAGATAGTTATAACCTACAACTTCATTGTCTCTCCAACTTACTTCACATACGGAAAATCCCTTAGCTATAGCATCTAATAAATCCATCACTAAGTTTGTGAAAAATGGCTTTTCTATGAGTTTATAGCAAGTATCTATTACTACTTCATTCTTTATCTCACCACTTAACAATGTAGGCTCTACTGTTATTAAAGCACGTTTGCGTGTTTGAATAACTGAGATAAAGTGAGGGTCTTTCTCTTCAAACTCTTCAGCTAAAATTAAGAATTCTCTTGGATTACCCTCTCTTAAATTTTTAAGTACAGAGGTTAATCTGGCAGGAGCTAAATTACTATAAATACTATCTTTTGTATGATTTATAAGAGAACTACCACCTTTTGGTTGTATTTTATTCTCGGTTAATAAATTACCTAGTTTTTTGTGTATTTGTTTATATATTTTCTTGAACATTTTCTCTTTTCTTTTCTTAGCATTCCTATATTCTCTTTCCTTACCTTCTTTTTATGAATAAAAAGAAGCAAAAACACTTTATCAATTTGTAAAAATTTTGGTTAAGCTTTTTTAAAAGCTTAGGAAACATATCATAGAATACCCTTAAAATCACTACTAACTACCGGTATATACTGATACTCTTGATATTTCACAGAACCAGCATTTATTGCCAACATTAATGCCCATGCTCTATCACTATGACTACCATTCTCTCTATTTGCTACAAACTTTGGTAATCCTGTTGCACTTGTTTCTTTTTTAATATTATGTAAATCTGTTCTTAAGCCTGCATGGTTTGGTATTCTTAGCTTTTTATCTTCAAAATACTGCTTTGCAACTGTTGCTAAGTCTTGCTTTGAGCTATTACTAAATAAAACTCCATGTATTTTACTATTACCAAACCTTCTTTTTGCATCCTCAACTACCTTCTCTCCCATCCCGGTTTGGTCAATTGCAATTTTTATTACTTTGTATTTTTTAATTAATTTTGCTAGCTCTTCTTCTTGGGTTAAAAAGGTTTGATTCTTTAGTTCCACCATCTCTCGTAACCACAGAACATCTCCTACCCTCTCAAGCACAATTGCTACCCATAAATCACCACGCCTTGCAACGTCTACTCCTATATAACAATTACCTTTTTTGTACATGGAGGGAATACCAGCATTAGAATTTTCAACAGCATTGATTAAATCATAAGTAAACCAAGATGTAGCCTCATCTATAAACTCTAAACAGAACTCTTGCAACCATGCCTCCTCATCATTTAGGGCTTGTTTTAACTCTTCAATATCTCTTGCTAAGCCTTGTTTTACTGCTTCAAATATATCTGTTCTATATTTTTTCCATAAACCTGTTTGATCATGCCATAGCTCATAAAATTTATTAGCTTTACCATTTGGCGTTGAAATAACTCTTAACTTCAAATTAGGTTTTGAAATAATAGGAAAAACCGCTTGCCAAATTTCTCTACTATCTTTATGAAAGGAAAACTCATCTAATAATACATTTCTACTAAATCCTCTTGCAGTATCCGGATTAGCAGGTAGTGCTGTAATTACCGAACCACTTGGAAATTTAACCTCTAAAGCATTATAAGTAGCCTCCTCCCCTTTGTGTGAATACTCTAAATATTCAGGTTCTTTTAAGTTTTTATAAATAGAATAAAAGGCTTTAGTTAGTGGTTTTATGGAGCTATCCATAGCAACTTTGCTTTGTCTCTCACCCCTGCTTAATATTACCCACTCAACAGCCATTTCTTCTTTTTCTGCAAGCAAACAATCTTGTACTATCTCCGCACAACTTGTGAAGGTTTTACCTGTTTGCCTTGCAAACAGAGCTATTTTAAACTTAGATTTATCTTTTAAATAAGCCTGTTGATAAGGATAAAATGTTATTAATTTATTAGCTTTTTTCATTCTATAAACCTAATATCCTCATAGCATCATCAAAAGACTTCTTACTTATCTTACCGCTTTTTCTGGCACTACTTAGTTTCTCACCTTGAGCTTGTTTGATTTCTCTCTCAATCTCTTTTCTTAGGTCTGCCTTGATTTTTTCTCTATCTTTGGTTGAAGACATAATCTCCTTTAAGGACTTTGCAAAGAAAAATACCTCCTTTGCCGGTACCTCCTTGCCCATAGTTAGCTGTAACATAGACTTGGTTAGAATTTTAGCTAGTAGTTTATGTAATTTACTCTCTTCATCAAATCCACTATCCTCAGGTAATAAATTAGCTATTTCTTTTACTGCCTGTAAATCTCTCATCTCCTCATCAAATGACTGCTTATACCTACCTAACCCTCCCCAAGAAATAGTTATACCACTAT
>NZ_DBKDTU010000212.1:0-499 GCF_055505085.1 Candidatus Hepatincolaceae symbiont of Strigamia maritima | reverse complement strand
TAATAGTTTTTAAAATTCTAGACAATAATAATAATATACCATATACTAGTAATTAGATTATGCTAATTAACATAAACTAAAAAAATTAACAATAGTTATGAATATGAATATAATTACTCTAATATATACTCTGTTATTCGGTAAAAAAGTGGGTAGAGATAAATATAATAACTTATATTATTCATGTTCTAGCAGTAACTTATTTAGAAAAGAAAAAAGATGGGTAATTTATGCAGGCAGTATAGAGGCTTCTAAAGTACCAGCCAATTGGCAAGCTTGGTTGCAATATACTACAGATACTCCTATTCAAAATACAAATCTTACATGGCAAAAACCACATATGCTTAATGTAACAGGTACTAAACTTGCTCATAAATTATCCAATAAGGATACAGTTTTAAAAAGTTATAGTGATTACAAACCTTGGAATGAAAATTAAAATATATGAATAATATTGTAAGAACTAAACAATTATTAGGAATATTTTTTATAGGAATAT
>NZ_DBKDTU010000211.1:0-5630 GCF_055505085.1 Candidatus Hepatincolaceae symbiont of Strigamia maritima | reverse complement strand
CGGCGACCACCGAGATCTACACTCTTCCCCTACACGACGCTCTTCCGATCTAAAGTTTAGATTTAGTTTTTATTACTCTAGTTATCATAAGTTATATTTTTGTACTCTCGGTAAGCTTATCACAATGGAGAAGTTTTATTCAATCTGTGGGGAAATTATTTACTTTTATCTTACAAGCATTAATTTTAACAATCGTATTTCTTAAGCATAAAGTAGGGATTTTATTAGGAAAAATTGGTAAATTACAAGAAACTCCTTTTAATAAAGAAAAAAGAATAGTTATAAAGCCTAAAAATCTTAATGCTTTACAAAATAACCTAAATATAGATGAATCCTCTGCGTTATTTGCAGATTATGCCAACAGGAATTCTTCTTTATTTTCCTATGTAAAAAATCAAAAAAATCTTGATGATTTTAATCTAGAAGAACTTGATGATTCCTTTGAGAATAGCCACTTAGAAAATGATAGTTCTCAGAATAACTCTGTGCAAAATTCAACAGCTAAACAAGACTTACAAGCACTTATAACAATTCAATCCCTACATTCCTCTACTGCTAATTCCAAAATTCTTATACAGAATCCTACTAATTCAGTTAAACTTTATCCTAAAAAAGCTCCAACAACTAATTCTCTAACACCGTATTATATTCCTTTGGATTTATTAAGTCCTGCTACTAGTAAGAAAGATACTGTTTCCACCCAAGAAATTAAAACTAATGCCTTAAAATTAGAAAAAATTATGCAAGAGTTCGGTATTTTAGGAAAAATTGTGAATTACCAAACAGGACCCGTAGTAACTATGTATGAAATTACAATTCCACCTGGGGTAAAAAGTTCTAAATTATTAAGTTTAGAACAAGATATTTCTCTAAGAATGAAAGCAACCTCCACTAGAATTGCCGTAGTACCAGGTAAAGATGTAATTGGATTAGAGTTTCCTAACCAAAAAAGAAAAGTAGTTTTATTACGAGAATTATTGGAAAGTAAACAGTTTCAAAATCCTGAAATAGCTCTACCTATTGCTTTAGGATATAGTATTAATGGTTCCCCTGTCGTGGCAGACTTAAGTACTATGCCACATTTATTAATTGCTGGAACTACAGGCTCAGGAAAATCTGTAGCGGTAAACGGAATGATTCTTTCCCTACTTTATAGCTTATCTCCTGAGCAATGTAAATTAATTATGATTGATCCTAAAATGTTAGAACTTTCAATTTATCAAGATATTCCTCACTTATTAACCCCAGTTGTAACCGATTCTAAAAAAGCTATCTCCGCTTTAAAATGGGCTGTAAAAGAAATGGAACAAAGATACAGTTTAATGTCTTTACTTGGTGTCAGAAATATTAAAGGTTATAATGAAAAAATTCAGAATCAGCTTGAAATGAATATAGTACAACAAAAATTATTAGAAAAGCATAATCATATCGTAGATTTTTCATACCTGCCTTACTTGGTGGTAATTATTGATGAAATGGCAGACTTAATGTTAGTAGCTGGTAAAGAAGTAGAACAGGCGGTACAACGTTTAGCTCAAATGGCAAGAGCTTCTGGTATTCATTTAATTACGGCAACCCAACGCCCTTCTGCAGATGTAATTACTGGAACCATTAAAGCAAATTTTCCCACCAGATTAAGTTTTCAGGTAAGCTCACCCATAGATAGTAGAATTATTTTAGGAGAACAAGGAGCAGAACAACTCTTAGGGAAAGGAGATATGCTTTTTATGCCTGGAGTCGGCAGAATTCAAAGAGCTCACGGACCTTTTGTGAGTGATTTAGAAGTAGAGCAAGTAGTAACTTATTTAAAAAATTTAGGTGTACCTAATTATATAGAAAATTTAACTTCTGAAGAGTATTCAGAAAATTCTCTTAGTGCTGCAAACACCGAATTAGATCCACTCTTTAATGAAATTTTAGAACTAATTAAAAATGAAGGTAAAATTTCAACTTCTTTTATTCAAAGAAAATTTCAAATAGGGTATAATAGAGCAGCCAGAATTGTTGATCAACTAGAAGAACAAGGCTATATTAGTAAGCCTGGAGTAACTGGAAAAAGAGAGATTCTTAATTAAATGAAAACTATAATTTTAATATTAACTCTGTTAAGTTTTACTAAGCTACAAGCCCAAGAATTTCCTAAGGTACCACTCTCTAAAGAAATTCTAAAGGAATATGTTTTTACTAAAGAAGAAAAAGAAGAGCTTAAAGAGTTAACCGCTCATTTTAGTAATTTTACAACTTTTAAATCTAATTTTCTACAAAGAGACAATAACGGTACTATTAATAAAGGTTGGCTGATTATTTATAAACCCTACCTTGCTCGGGTGGAATATGTAGATTTACCAGTAAGATTAATAGTGAATAAAAATACTATTTTATATGAAGATACAAAATTAAAACAAAAGTCTTTTTTACCACTGGAAAGTAGCCCTTTTTATTTTTTATTAGAACAAAATTTAGATTTTCTCAGCCCTAAAATAAGTATTCTTAATTATCTAAGCACTGTCTCTACTATAGAAATACAAATAACTAGTAAAAAAGCTCCACACATGGGTAGTATTACTTTAATTTTTAATAAACAAACAAAAACTATGCAAAGTTGGCTAATTTTAGACAGCCAAAATCTATTAACGATTGTTGATTTTATAAAACCAGCTTTTAATAATAAAATTCTGCCTAGTTACATTTTCAACATGCAAAAAATTAGAACCATAGATTTTAATAAGTTATAACTTAATAAATTTTATAACTAAAACAAGTATAACTACTATCATTTATATGTTATTGTTATCTTAATGATATATAAATATTATGAGAAATTTTACTAAAGTAGATAAAGCTTGGGAAGACTTACATAGCAATCAATCATTTAAGTGGGATTATTTTGTAAAGGCTATAGGATGGAAAGATAGTACCGCAAAGACTTATAGAAGTAAAAAGTTTAAAAATATTATTAACTTAGAAAATAAAAATAATAATACTTATAAAGTTACTAAATTACCTCCATTAGAATGTTTTAGAGTTATAATGCAACAAACAATTCCTAACGATGCCACACACAAAATATATCTTGATAAATCTATAGACATTATGTTTTCAGCTGTAGGAATTTTTAATAACCCAAATATAAATTATAAAGCAGATACTGCAGTTTGTTTAATAATCACTGCCTACATTGATTTAATTCTAGCTTCTTTTTAAAGTCTGTCAAAAATAAATCCTATTATACAAATAAAAATGAATCTAGTAATATTTTATCTCTAAACAAGTTAATTAATACAATTTAATGAAAATAATAAACAAAACTTTAAAGAAAAAATTTTAACCGGCATGGAAGCAAATATACTAAAATTACAAGATTATAGAAACTAATTCCTACATAACTATACCTATACACAAGAAGATAATGAGCAAGCAGAGAGTAGCATTATAAACTATAATAGCTTATTAACAACTATATTTAAGATAGATATATCAAATAACTTGGGTTTAGCTTAATACCTGAGAATTATAAATTCCAAAAATTATCTTTAGAAAAATTTTTTAAATCTGAAAATACTTCTATGAATGCCAATAGGTATTATAAAACAGAAATTTCAATAACAACTAAGCTTAAAAATAATCCTAAAGATGCTATTCCGGTAAAAATTACAGATTCCTCTAATACTACTATTAAAGAAGTACATAGAAAACCTATTAAAAGCAAGGAATTATGTACACAATTATATAACGTTCTGCAATTTACACCTACTCCTACAGAGCTTTGTAGATTGGCTAGAAAAATAGGCTGGAGAAATCAGGATAATACATCTACTAATTTACTGTATTATAATTATTTTTTAACAATAGCTACTTATACAAAAGATACCGAATCTAAAATATTAGAAATTATTAAAGAAAAAGATTTTAATTGGTCAGAAGATATTTTTTATAAAAAAAATCATAATAAATTACAAAAGTATAAAAATTTTTCTTAAGTATTATTTTTAAAATAGCTACAAATATGACTGATTTTGCAGATTTCACAACAAGGATTTCTAGCTTTGCAAATATATCTACCATGAAGAATTAAAAGATGATGAGCTTGTAATAAATATTTTTTAGGAATTTTTACTAAAAGATCTTGTTCTACCACCTCTAAATTTTTAGTATTACTAATTCCAATTCTATTACTTAGACGAAAAACATGGGTATCAACCGCCATAGTAGGTTGATTAAAAGCCACATTTAACATCACATTTGCAGTTTTTCTACCAACTCCAGGTAATGATATCAAAAAATCAAAATCTGCTTTGAGATCGCCTTGATATTGCTCCTCTAAAATCTTACTTAAGGCAATAATATTTTTAGCTTTATTTTTATAAAGACCGATAGTTTTAATATATATTATTAACTTTTCTTCTCCTAAATCCAACATTTCCTTAGGAGTACTAACTATTTTAAATAATTGCTCTGTGGCTTTATTTACACTGACATCGGTAGATTGGGCTGAAAGTACTACTGCTACTAATAAAGTATAATGATTTACGTATTTTAATTCAGTTTTAGCATCAGGAATAGCTTTATTTAAAATTTTAAAGACTTCCTCAATTTCTCCCCGACTAAGCATACCACTAATCCGTACCTAGTTTAAATTTAATACATCATTCATAGTATAAAAACCGTTTTTTTGATTTTGTAAAAATAAAACCGCCTGTAAAGCACCTGCAGCAAATAGTTCCCTACTAATTGCTTTATGAATAATCGTTATTTCTTCATGCATTCCTAGAAATGATACCCTATGTTCTCCTATTATTCCTCCGCCTCTAATGCTTGAAAATCCTATTACTCCATTCTTTCTCTCAAGGTTATGATTATTTCTATTAGGTGAGGTATACTCCCTTAGGGAAATATTTCTACCTTGTGCTACTGCCTCTCCAAATAATAACGCTGTTCCGGAAGGAGCATCTTTTTTAAATTTATGATGAGATTCCACAATTTCAATATCAAAATCTTCTTTAGATAAGATTTTTGCTACTTTTTTACTCAGCTTACTAATTAAATTTACCCCTAAACTCATATTAGCAGACTTTAAAATCGGCATTACCTTAGCATATTCACGAATTTGTTCTTCTTCTTCTTCTAAAAATCCTGTAGTTCCTATTACTATGGCTTTAGGACTATCTTTAGAAAATCTAGAGAGAAGTTTTAAATTACTCATAGTGGCAACAGGTATTGAGAAATCTATAAATATAGAACAAGTATCAATATTTTGCTGAGTTAAAGTTCTAATCTCCCCTATAATCTCTTTATTTCCAAAAATATCAGAGATTTTTTTATTAAGTAGATGGTGATTCTCTGTTTCAAAAATAGCTCCCAATAGAGATGCGTCTTTTTGTATAACAAAAGAAACTATCTCTCTCCCCATTTTTCCTAATCCGCCTAAAATGCCTATTTTAATTCCTGTTTGCTTGGCAAAATTTTTCATTGCAAAACCTTAATACTATCATATATAAGTATTATATCTGTTTTAGAAAAATTATGAATTTAATTACATCCCTTAATCCCCAGACCAGCAGAAAATAGATCGGAAGAGCGTCGTATAGGGAAAGAGTGTAGATCTCGGTGGTCGCCGTATCATTAAAAAA
>NZ_DBKDTU010000210.1:0-5682 GCF_055505085.1 Candidatus Hepatincolaceae symbiont of Strigamia maritima | reverse complement strand
TCGGCATTCCTGCTGAACCGCTCTTCCGATCTTGGAATTGTAGCAATAAAATTAATAAGGTTAGTTATGAATATTTTTGAATATTTTCACAGAGCAATTATTAAAAGTGTACTAGAGATTTTTCAGGAAAATAGTAATAATTTAGAGATTCCTTTACAAAATTTTATAACAGAGGTTCCTAAAAAGAGTAATCATGGTGATATTGCCACAAATATTGCTATGGTTTTAACTAAATACTTAAACAAGAATCCTCAGGAAATTGCCGTAACCCTCAAACCTCAGTTGTTAAAAGTAGAGGGAGTAGCTGACATTCAAATAGTAGCTCCTGGTTTTATCAATTTTTTCTTAGAGAATAATTGCTATTATAAAATTCTTGATGAAATGCTGATTTATGAAGAAGATTATGCTAAAATGAATCTGGGTAATAATTTAGCAGTTAATATAGAGTTTGTTTCGGCAAATCCTACTGGTCCGCTACATTTAGGACATGGCAGAGGAGCAGTAATAGGAGACATTCTTTGTAAGTTATATACCTATCTAGGCTTTAAAGTGCAAAAAGAATACTATGTTAACGATTCTGGTAATCAGGTGGATATTTTAGCAAAATCATTATATTTTAGATACCAAGAATTATTACAAAAATCAAATACACCGCCACTTATACCGCCAGATGAGGGTTTTTATCCCGGAGAATATCTTATCCTTATAGCAGAAAAAATAGTTACTAAGGAGGGTAGTAAGTATATAGATGATCAAGGTTTAGATAATCAAAGTAATACTATGGAATACTTTAAAGAAGTTGCGGTTTCTAAGATTATGCAATTAATTAAAGCAGATTTATCCTTATTAAAAATTAACCATGATATTTTCAGCTCAGAAAAGAATACCGTTACAGAGGTTACATATACTGAGACAATAAAATTTTTAGAACGCAAGAATTTAGTGTATAGAGGTTATCTAGAACCTCCTAAGGGTAAATCAAAGGATGATTTTGAAGTAAAGGAACAATTGCTGTTTAAATCTACAAAATTTGGTGATGATATGGATAGGGTTTTAGAAAAATTCGATGGGAGTAGAACCTATTTTGCTAATGATTTAGTATACCATTTAGATAAAATTAAACGCGGAGGAGCAAAACTAGTTGATGTTATAGGTGCAGACCATTCAGGATACGTTAAAAGAATTCGAGCAGGAGTTAGTGCTTTATCTAATAATAATGTGGTTTTAGAGGTTGTTATGTGCAATTTAGTTAATTTATTAGCAGATAATAAACCTATAAAAATGTCTAAACGTACAGGACATTTCTTAACCCTAAGAGAAGTAATTGATGAAGTGGGGAGTGATGTTTTTCGTTTTATTATGATTACCAGAAAGAATGATATTCCCTTGGATTTTGATCTAAAAAAAGTACTGTCCCAAAATTCAGATAATCCAGTATTCTATATTCAATATGCTTTTGCCAGAATTTGTTCCGTATTAAGAAATTATGAAGCAGAAGTTAAAATTACTCTTAGTAAGCAAGATTTTATCAGTGCGGATAAAAGCTTATTAACAGACCAACAAGAAATAAAATTAATTAAACTTTTATCAGGATTTAAGGCAGATCTTAGAATTGCTTTGTTACATAATGATCCTCATAGAATTTTTTTATTTTTATTAAGTATTACAAGTAACTTTCATAATCTTTGGAATAAAGGTAAGGAAAATTCTGCTTTAAGATTTATTCAAGAAAATAATAAAAATTTAACCATTTCTAGGTTATCTTTATTAAAAGCTGTAAAAATTAATATAAGCATAGCTTTAAAAATCTTAGGAGTTAATCTTCCTGAGAGAATGTAAAAACAAAGGTCTTTAGATAATGTCAAATAATAGATTTGATAAAAATAATAATTTTAATTTTGAAGATGATTTTAGAATTCTAAGAAAAAGTAAGCAAATTGAGAGTCCTCTTGATTTAGAAGAAAAAGAAGCTGTGCTCTTGGAGGATAATAAAACTCACTTGAAAAAAAGGTCTATGTTTTCTAAGGTTATGGGTTCTACAGAGAGTGGGGAATATTTAGATGTAATTACCAAAGGATTTATTTGGGTGATTATGGTATTTATTTCTATTTTTGCACTGATTTTGGTTTTTAGAAGTACTAATTATGAAGAAGAAGAAATTAATAAAGATATTATTATAGCTCAAAATCAAAATCTTAAACAGGATTATTCTGAATTAAATCAAGGTAAAGAGCAAGAATATGAATTTATAAAAAATCAAACCAATAATACTATTGATAGTAATTCTAAAAAAACTGCCGAGCCAGAAAAAGAATCCTCAGCAATTAGTAGTAAGAGTAAAAACAAGTTGCCTGTTATAACTCAAGGAAAAGATTCTTTGCAGAAAAATCTTACTAAAAAATATGAAGAGACTAAGAAAATCAATAAAGATAAAAGCTTAACTACTCTTATGGCAAAACAAACTATTCCGAATACTCAGGCTTCGAAAACTAAAACCCTAACTTCTAAAGCTCTGCCTCCTAAGGCTGTAACTAAAAAAGAGAATATTTTACCTGCAAAAAAAACTGTAGCGTCTCCTAATAAAGCCTTTTTAGTGAATATTTTTTCTTCAGATACTAAGGCAAAAGTAGAAGAAAAGTGGAAGATTATTGAGAAAAGTAAACCTGAGTTATTTATTAGTCATAAAGTATATATTACTCAAACAATTGTTCCTAATAAAGGTATTTTTTATAGGTTGGGATTAGGTTATAGAGATGAAGAAACCCTAAACATGCCATCATACCCTACTAAAGAAGAGGCTGCTAAATATTGTAGTTATTTAAAGAATAATCAATTAGATTGTTTTGTAGTAGAAATTACTAAGAATGAATTAAGCAAACTAAATGCTAAAAAAGGTTAAGAATTTTTATAAAATAATTATGAATAGTAGATTAGTGAGAACAAACAATAGGAATTTTTATGGGTTATTTTAGTTTCTGGCATTGGATTATAGTTTTAATTGTAATCTTTATATTATTCGGCAGTCGTGGTAAAATCTCAGCTTTCTTTCATGATTTGGGTAAGGGTATTAAATCTTTTAAAAAAGGCTTAAATGATGATGATATTAATAATAATGATAAAAAATAAATATAATGTTCGGGATTAGTCTTTATGAATTTATAGTTATTGTAGTAATAGCCGTAATTTTTATTAAACCGCAGGATGTGCCGAATATTATGTTTAATATTGGAAAATATGTAAGAAAAATAAAAAATATTTTTTTTAATATTAAGGGTGAAGCTGAACAAATTCATAACTTAGGCAATTTAGAGGATTATTTTATTACGGAAAAATCTAATAATAAGGAAAAAGAGCTTATTCAGGATAAGAGTGTACTTATACACAATCAGCAAGAAACCTCTAATACAGATACCCTAAAATAGATCGCCTAAAGTAGATAATTTTTCTACAGATAATAAAAAATATATTTTAAAAGTGAATTTAACAATTGTACCAAAGTAAGTTTCTTCATAAAAATGCTCAAATTAACATATCTTTTTATATGTTTTAAATTATGGATAAAAATTTAATAACACATCTTAGAGATTTAAAAAAACAAATTTTAATAGCCATAGGGTATTTCATAGCTTTAGTTATAATATTTTTTTATTTTTCTAATAATATTTACGCTTTTTTAAATAAACCGCTTATATCAGTTATGCTAAAGTATGGTTATAGTTCTAATTTTATAGTAACGGCTATAACAGAGAGTTTTTTTACCTACCTTAAGATTACAATCTTTTGTACTTTAGTAGTGTTCTTACCCTTATTTTGCATCCAACTATTTTATTATCTATTTACATCCTTAAAACAAATAGAAAAAGTAGCATTTGCCGTAATAATTGTTTTAATACCAATTTTATTTTTTATCGGAGCTTTTTTTGCTTATTATTTCGGTTTCTTGGTGATTTTTGATTTTTTTGTAAAATTCTCCGTATTAGATAAATCTTTATTATTATTACCAACAATGAGTGAGTATATTAGTTTTGCATTAACAATTATTTTAAGTATGGGAGTGGCTTGTGAATTACCGATTGTAATAATTGTTCTCAATTTACTAGGATTAATAGAAGTATCAAACCTAAAGCAGTTTCGACGTTATGCTATAGTAGTTTTCTTTATTATCGGGGCAATTTTTACCCCTCCTGACCCCTTTAGTCAAATTATGGTGGCATTAATTTTAATAATACTGTATGAATTATCTTATTTTTTACTAAAAATTATTAATTTACAAAGAAAAGTATAGAAAAATAGAAATTCGTAGTTTTTGCTTGCTTATCAAAGAGGTGTAAAATATTATTGTATTATAATGTAATTTAAAATATTTTATACTAAAGCCATGATTGATATAAAAATAATAAGAGATAATTTAGAACTGGTAAATAAAAAGCTTGAAGAACGCGGTATGACACCCTTATCTAATCATATTCTAAAGTTAGATGCAGAATTAAGGGAGCATAAGAATCAAACCCAAGAATTACAAGCTTATAGGAATAAACTTGCTAAAGAAATAGGGTATCTTAAAACTATGGGGGCAGATGCTACGGCTTTATTAGCAGAGGTTAGTAAAACTAAATTTTCTGAAAATTCTTTAGAACATCAAACCAAGAGTTTAGAAGAAAAATTAAAGTTAGAGTTATGCTATATTCCTAATCTGCAAGAGGATGATGTTCCGGTTGGGGCTTGTGAAGATGATAATCAAGAAATAAGAAAATGGGGTTATCTTAGGGAGTTTAGTTTTATTCCGAAATCTCATGAGAATTTAGGCACTGATTTAGGGTTAATGGATTTTGAAACTGCAAGTCAGCTCTCCGGTAGCCGTTTTGTAATCCTTAAAGGAGATTTAGCAAAATTAGAAAGAGCACTTGCTAATTTCATGATAGATTTACATACAACAAAACATAATTTTGTAGAATACTCAGTACCAGCTCTTGTAAAAGAAAATATTTTATTTGGTACGGGGCAACTTCCCAAATTTTCTGAGGAGATGTTTAGAACCATAGATGATAGATGGCTAATTTCTACTTCGGAAATTCCTTTAGTAGGAATGGTTGCTGATAAAATTTTACAAGAAGAAACTCTACCCTTAAGATTAAGTGCACTAACTTTATGTTTTCGTTCAGAAGCAGGGGCTACAGGGAGAGATACCCGCGGTATGATTAGAATGCATCAATTTCAAAAGGTAGAATTAGTAAGCATTGCAAACCCTTTACACTCAAAAGAAGAATTGGAATATATTACAGAGTGTGCGGAAAAAGTTTTACAATTATTAGAATTACCATATAGAACAATGCTATTATGCAGTAAAGATATGGGATTTTCCTCTACTAAAACCTATGATATAGAGGTTTGGATTCCTAGCCAGAATAAATACAGAGAAATTTCCAGTTGTTCTTTATGTACTGATTTCCAAGCCAGACGTATGCAAATAAGATATAAATCCAAAGCAAATGCTAAAAATACTTTTGTGCATACCTTAAATGGCTCTGGTGTTGCAGTGGGTAGATGCTTAATTGCTATTTTAGAGAACTATCAACAATTTGATGGTTCTATACAAATACCTAAAGTTTTACAATCGTATATGAATAATCAAGAAGTTATTACTAAAATTGTATAATATTATTGACTGATTAGCAAAATTTA
>NZ_DBKDTU010000209.1:0-5705 GCF_055505085.1 Candidatus Hepatincolaceae symbiont of Strigamia maritima | reverse complement strand
TTAAGTTCTCCTATTTTTAAATCATCTAATTTAAAAGGTCCAAATGCTATTCTAATTAACCGATTAACTTTAAGTTCTAAATAATTACAAATATTTCTAATTTCTCGATTTTTCCCCTCGGTTAAGGTAAACTCTAACCAAGCATTAGCCAAATGTTGTGAGAGTATCTTTACCCTAATAGGTTTATAAATTATGCCATCAATAGTGATACCATAACTTAAAGTGTCAAGTCGTGTTTTGTATAAAGTTCCAAAAACTTTTACATGATATACTCTTTGTAATTTTAATTGTGGAGAACTCAATAGATTAGCTAATTTTCCGTTATTGGTAAGTAGCAATAACCCTTCAGAATTATAGTCTAATCTTCCTATGGAAACTACTCTTGGCAGGTTGTTAGGTAAAGCATCAAAAACCGTAGGGCGATTTTTCTCATCTTTATAAGAAGTAATTAAGCCTCTTGGCTTATGGTAAATCCATAATTGTAAAGGTGCTTCTTTAATGGTTAAGGCAATATTATTCACAGTAATGTAGTCATTATTATCCACAAAAGTAGTACAGCTATTAATTGTAACATTATTTACATTTACTTTATTATTTAGAATTAATTCTTCCGCAACTCTACGGGAGCATAATCCTGAATTAGCAATAATTTTAGCAAGACGTTGTTTTTTTAGCATAGTATTATGTTATTATAGATTATAAAATAGTAGGTATTAATTAACATATGTTGTCATTAGTATATTATAATAAGTTTTTTTGGGTAGGGTTAATACTAAAAATATTAATTGCTAGTTTTGCTGTATCTAATTAGTTCTTAGAAGGTTTTATCGCTTTTATAGATTATTTTACTAATACTTTTAAAAATTCTTATATCCATTTTTTTAATAGTTGCTTATTATTTGAGAATGAATTAATTTTTCCTTATCCTTCAGTAATGTTAATTATATTATCTATTCTTGGAGCTATTATTAATTTAAAATTACTAATTTATAAACTGCCATTATTAGGAGCTGATTTTGGTATTTTATATATAATGCTAAATTGGTTTAGGGGAAAATATCTTAATAAAATTAGACTATTATATACCAAATAAACCCAAATTATTCATTTGCTAGTTCTCCTAGATTTTCTAATATTTCATATCTAGCAATAGAACCATTACCAAATTCAAATGATATTTTAGGATTTTTATTATAACTTTGCCATCTATATACTTTGTTGACCAAAATTGTTTACTTTTAAAAAGTTATAGTTTATAATTATTTAAGATAATTTGATTGTAAAATATATGAATTTACTAGATTTTCAAAAGAAATTTAAAGACGAACAAGTCTGTATAGATTGGTTAATAAATCAAAGATTTGATTCCAAAGAAAATATAACTTGTCCACATTGTCAATGTTCTAAAATATACAAATTTCAAAATGGTAAAACTTTTAAATGTTCTTCTTGTCTAAAAAAATTCTCCATTAGAATAGGAACTATGTTTGAAGGTTCAAATGTTCCATTATTAAAATGGTTCTTTTCAATCTATCTATTTACAACTCTTAAAAAAGGAATTTCATCAATTCAACTTTCACAATATATTGGTGTTACTCAAAAAACTGCTTGGTATCTGCTACAAAGAATTAGAGTCGCAATGGAAGATTCAACAATGCAATTTGATGGAATATCTGAAATTGACGAAGTTTATATTGGCGGTAGAGCTAAAATGGAAAATAAAATGAGTAATAAAACTGTTGTTATAGGAATTGTAAATAGAGATAAAAAAGAAGTTATAGCTAAAAAAGTTGAGTCTGCTAAAACTTATGACTTACAACCAACAATTTATGAAAATATAAAAGAAGGTTCTACAATTATAACAGATGAATGGAGAGCTTATAATGTTCTTAAATGGAATTATAAACACCACAAAATTAATCACTCAAAAGGCGAGTATGTTAAGAAAGATAACAGAGAAGCTTATAAAATTCATACAAATACAATTGAAGGATTTTGGTCTCATTTGAAAAGAGGCATTAATGGCATTTATATTTGGACTTCAAAAAAGCACATTGATAAATACCTTTTAGAATTTAGCTATAGATACAACAAAAGACATCTTGATGATTTTGGAAAATTTGGTAATTTCTTTCAAAATTGTGAGAGAAAGAATTTATCTTATAAAGAATTGATTGCTTAAAATATGACTGAAATAAAAGATGACAAAAAACCACAAGGAGTTAAAAAGGTTTCTTCTATAAAACAAATGGTAGATAATGTTAAAAAAGATAATCCTGAATTTAAAAAAGATGTCAATTTTGAAAAAACTTTAAGTAAGTTGATCAAAATTAAACCAAGAAAAAATAAAAGTTAATAAGTGTATGGCAAAAAGAGAAAATAATAATTTAAAGAAAGCAAAATCAAATAAAAAAGATGAATTTTATACTCAGCTTGTAGATATTGAAAATGAACTAAAACATTACAAAGGGCATTTTAAAAACAAGGTAGTTTTTTGTAATTGTGACGATCCACAAGAAAGTAATTTTTGGAGATACTTTAGTAATAATTTTGAACATTTAGGATTGAAGAAGTTAGTTGCTACTCATTTTCATATTGAGAGACCTACTTACAAATTAGAAATTGTAAAAGATAATAACAACGATGGCAAAATTAATAATTTAAATACAGTCAAAACATCATTAAAACAAAATGGCGATTTTAGAAGCAATGAATGCATAGAGATATTAAAAGAAGCTGACATCGTTATAACAAATCCGCCATTCTCTTTATTTAGGGAATACATATCACAATTAATAGAATATGATAAACAGTTTTTAGTCATAGGAAATATCAACGCTATTACTTATAAAGAAATATTTAAACTCATAAAAGAAAACAAGGCTTGGCTTGGTATTAGAATGGGAAGAGGAATATCTGGCTTTATTGTCCCGAAACATTATGATTTATACGGTAGTGAAGCAAGAATTGATGAAAACGGAGACAGAATCGTTTCAACAAATAACTGTTTATGGCTCACAAACTTAGAACACCAAAAACGAAAAGAGGAATTAGTTTTATACAAGAAATACAATCCGGAGGAGTATCCTCACTATGATAATTATGATGCAATAAATGTAAATAAAACGGCAGATATTCCTTGTGATTGGTCTGGTGCAATGGGTGTGCCAATTACATTTTTAGATAAGTTTAATCCAGAACAGTTTGAGATAATTAAATTTCGCAAAGGCGATGATGACAAGGACTTGACAATAAATGGTAAGGTTCCTTATTTTATAATAATCGTTAGAAACAAAAAAATATGAAAATACAATTACAAGAAATAACAATTAGAGACGTAGTGAATGAATATGTTAATAACGACGAACAAGGTTGTATAGCTTATAGAGGAAATTTAAATATAAGACCTGCATATCAAAGAGAATTTGTCTACAAAGAACAGCAAAGAAACGCCGTCATAGAAACTGTAAAAAAGAACTTTCCACTTAATGTGATGTATTGGGTAAAAAACGAAGACGGAACTTTTGAGGTTTTGGATGGACAGCAAAGAACAATAAGTATTTGTGAATATGTAGAGGGTAATTTTAGCTTAGATTATCAGTATTTTCACAATCTTGAAGATGAAGAAAAGGAGCAGATACTAAATTACAAACTTATGATATATTTTTGCGAAGGAGAAAATAGAGAAAAACTAGATTGGTTTAAAATTATTAATATCGCTGGTGAAAAACTAACAAATCAAGAGTTAAGAAATGCTATCTATACAGGTACTTGGTTAAGTGATGCAAAAAAGTATTTTAGTAAAACAAGTTGTCCAGCCTATAACATAGGAAATCAATATTTAACAGGAAGCTCTATAAGGCAAGATTATCTAGAAACTACCATAAAATGGATAAGTGAAGATAAGATAGAGGAATATATGTCTAAAAATCAACACAAGCCAAATGCTAATGAGTTATGGACATATTTTCAAAATGTAATTAACTGGGTAAATTTAACATTTATTCATTATAGAAAAGAAATGAAAGGCATTGATTTCGGTTTATTGTATAATCAATTCAAAGATGTAGAATACGATGGGAAAGTATTTGAGAAGAAAATTTCTGAATTAATGTTAGACGACGATATTACAAACAAGAAAGGTGTATATTCGTATATTCTTACAAAGAATGAGAAACATCTTAATATCCGTGCCTTTACAGAAAAACAAAAGAGGCAAATTTATGAAAAACAAAAAGGTATTTGTATTGTCTGTAAAAAAGAATTTGATATTAAAGAAATGGAAGCTGACCATATTAAACCTTGGTGTGAAGGCGGAAAAACAGAATTAGAAAATTGTCAAATGTTATGCAAAGACGATAATAGGAGAAAATCTAATAAATAAGCATGTTGGTCAACAAAGTATATAGATGGCATAACTTTTTAAATTATAACAAACTACTATTCCATCTTTAATATTTGAACCACAAATTTTTGAGTATTAGCATATAAGAAATTAGGGTACACAAACCCAATAAGAGCTAATAAAATTAGTCTTTTCATCAACAGTCTCCTTTTTAAAATTGAAAATTATTAAGTCATACAGGAACAAATCACATTCACTTCATCTTCAGACTGTTGACAGTATAGCACATTTTTTTAAAATGTAAATATAAAAATTGATATTTAGCTCTTTATTTCTCTTGGTTTTTCAGGCTTTTTCTTAGTATTTTTATCACCAACCTTAGTATTAATAGCCTTATTCAACAGTTCATAAAAAGACATATTAATTGCTTGAATAGTTTTATCTTGTTGTTTCTTTTCATGCACTTTTTAGCTCCTTATAAGTAATTACCTTACCTATGCTTTTTGATAACATTTCACCTCAATAATTATCTTTATAATTATATCTAAAACTAAATTCATTAATATATAACTGCAAGTATTTCTTACTCATCCAATGATATATTCCTAAATATCCTCTTTTAAATAAACTCCAAAAATTCTCAATGTTATTTGTATGAACATCTCCATTAACCCATTCTTTAATGCTATGATTAATTTGTTGATGATTAAATTCTTTCTTTAATGAATTATAACTTCTAAATTCATCGGTATAAATAGTTACATGTCTATTGATATTCTTAATTATACTTTTAACAGTTGAACTTTTAACATTATCCAACTTTAAAGGCAATAATAGATTTTTTATTAGTGTCATTAGCTCTATTAACAATACCTAATATAGCAGTTTTAGATTTTAAACTTCTACCTTGTGCATTTGGAGTTTTCTTATCTAATGATTTATTAGCTTCTTTGCCACCAATATAGGTTTCATCAATCTCAATAATACCATTGAAATCCATGTTTTCATTAAATACAATATTCCTTAATTTATGCACCATATACCAAGCAGTTTTCTGTGTTACACCAACTTGATTAGCCATCTGAATTGATGATATGCCTTTCTTGGCAGATGTTAACAAATATATTGCTAGAAACCATTTTCTTAAAGGTATTTTTGAATTTTTAAATATAGTCCCAACTTTAATTGTAACTTGTTGTCTGCATTTTTTACATTTGAATAATCTACCATCACTATATTTATAAATTTGATTATGATTACAATGAAGACAATTATAACCATCTTTAAATCTTATTCTTTCAAAGATTTCTAAACAAGTTGCCTCATCTTCAAAATAATCTAAAAATTCAATTATACTCTT
>NZ_DBKDTU010000208.1:0-1341 GCF_055505085.1 Candidatus Hepatincolaceae symbiont of Strigamia maritima | reverse complement strand
CTACACGACGCTCTTCCGATCTATAAACTAATTAAACTAAGTAAGCAAATAGAGTATTTATTTAGGGAAATTTTTTTAGTGGAAATAGTTGGGATTTTACTTAGCATTAAAATACTAATTACAATGCTTGATAGGGCATAAATATAAATACTTAACTCAATTTGAAAAGTTAAATTAAGGGACAGGGGAAATAAAGCTAATAAAGCTGCAGCTGTGGTTGGTGTTCCTATAAAAAAATTTTTATATTTGGCAGGGGTCTTTTCCAAAGAATTAAAAATTGCTAATCTTAGGGCAGATGTACAGGCAAATCCTGCGGAAATTATCCAACCTATAAAACCTAAATCTATTAAAACAAAAAGATATAAAATAAAAGCAATAGCTATACCGAAGGCTGTAAAATCCGCAAAAGAATCTAGCTCTTTCCCTATATTAGACTGTATTTTTAAAGCACGAGCAATTCTGCCGTCAAAAACATCAAGAATAGCTGCAACAAAAATGCATAGTACTGCAAAATCTAAATAGCCAAACCAAGCATATCTTATAGCACTAAGCCCTAAAAATAAGGCAAGTATAGTAATAAGATTAGGAATTATTTTATACAACATATTATCTAAGAGGTTTGTCTAAAACCAAACTTGTTACTTGTGCTCCTTTATAGTTAAAATCAGCTAGAATAGTTTCTCCGCCAGTAGCGGTTTGTCCCTTAAAGACTAATGGAGTAAGTTCTTTGGGTAAGTATACGTCAACTCTACTCCCGAAACGAATTAACCCAAACTTTTCCCCACTTTTAATAGTATCTCCTTCATCAACAAATTTTACAATCCGTCTAGCAATAAAGCCTGCAATCTGAACAAAAGCAATTTTTTGATTAGTATCAGTATTTAGTACAAAAGATTGTCTTTCATTATAAATACTAGATTTATCTAAGGAAGCATTAAAAAATTTGCCTGGAAAGTAAACAATCTTTTCTATAACACCGCTAAAAGGGCTTCTATTAACATGTACGTTTAAAACATTCATGAAGATAGCAATACGTAACATTTCTTCATTTGGTAAAGCTAATTCCGTAGGAGGAGTTACATAGTCTACAGCAGTAATAATACCGTCTGCCGGAGCAATAACTAAACTAGGGTTTTGAGGAGTTACTCTGTCTGGATCTCTAAAAAAATAAACACACCATAAAGTTAAGACAAAACTTAATATTCCCAAAGTATTGGAAAAAAATGTAATAAATAAGGTAATAGCTGCAAAGATAATTATAAATATATAACCCTCTGAGGCGATTTTGGGCAATTTTAGGTTTTTCATTGAATAAAGGTCTCTCATTTTAATTAAAAATTA
>NZ_DBKDTU010000207.1:0-5945 GCF_055505085.1 Candidatus Hepatincolaceae symbiont of Strigamia maritima | reverse complement strand
GGTCTCGGCATTCCTGCTGAACCGCTCTTCCGATCTATCTATCCTTGGTATGAGCAATCAAGAGGAATTAGCAAAATTAGAAAAAGAAACTAATATTTCAGATAATGCTAAAGTTTACGATAAACAATTCGTAGTATCAGAAGGATTTGCAGATTTAGTAGAGCATGTATTGCCATCTGTTGTAAGTATTACAGCAGTGAAGGTGTTAAAACCCCAAACTATTAATATTCCTGAAGAAGCAATTGATCCTATGTTTAGAGAATTTTTTAAACAGTTAGTACCGCCACAACAGGAGAAAAAAGCTGTATTGTTAGGAGCTGGCTATATTGTAAGATCAGATGGTTTTGTAGTTACTAATTACCATGTAATTAAAGGAGCTCAAGATATTAAAATTATTATGCAAGATGGTACAAAAATTCAAGCTGAAATTTATGCTTGGGATGAACCTACAGATATTGCTTTAATCAAGGTAGCTAGTACTAATTTACCTACTTTAAAATTGGGTGATTCTGACAAAGCCAGAGTAGGAGATTGGGTAATAGCTATTGGTAATCCTTTTGGTTTGGGAGGTACTGTTTCTACAGGAATAGTCTCCGCAAGAGGTAGAGATATTAATATAGGAAATTATACTGATTTTATTCAAACTGATGCTGCCATTAACAGAGGGAATTCCGGTGGACCGATGATTAATACTAAAGGAGAAGTTATTGGAACCAATACGGCAATTTTTAGTACAATCGGTGGTGGGAGTATAGGTATAGGCTTTGCTATTCCCTCAAATACCGTAAAGGAAATAGTAGCTGCACTAATTTTAAATAAAAAAGTAGTTAGAGGTTGGTTAGGAGTACAAATTCAAGGAATTGATGATGATATTGCTAAATCTTTAAAATTACATAATACTAACGGAGCTTTAGTTGCTGGGGTATTAGATAATAGCCCAGCCCAAAAAGCCGGCATTCAAAGCGGAGATGTAGTTATTAAGATTGACGGTGTTGTTATAGAAAACGGTAAATCTTTAACTAAAATTATTGGGAAAGCAAAACCAGGTAGCACCTTAGTGTTTACTATAGTAAATGATGGGATTGAGAAAAATCTAACTGTACAAATAGGAACTATTCCGGATGACTTATTAAATAAAGCTGAGGAAGAAGATAATAAAGCAACATTGCAATCTTTTTCTATTAAAGAGTTAATAATATCTGATATCGGTATTAAAATATCAGATATTAATAATGAGATAAAACAACTCTTTAAACTACCTAAAAATGCCAAAGGAGTGGTGATTACGGCGGTTAAAAATAATTCTATTGCTTATAATAAAGGTTTTAGTGCCGGATTAAAAATAGTTTCTATTAATCAAAAAACTATAGAAAATATTAAGCAAGTGAGTACCATTTTAGAGAAAGATAAAAATAGTGGTTTATTATTCTTATTAGAAGATCAGCAAAATAGAAGAATCTTTGTAAATATTAGTAAAGAAGAAATTAATGATGCCTTTAATCAATAAATAAAAAGGGTAAATCCCTTTATTTAAAGGCTGTTTACTATTTGTTATGTAATAGCCTACTTAGAGAACTTAGATAAGATTAAAGTTCGTTTTTGATGTTATCAATATTTCTAATACCAATAATGTTATAACCACTATCAACATAATGAATTTCTCCGGTTACCCCGCTAGATAAATCACTTAATAGGTATAAGGAAGATCCTGCAATATCTGTTTGGTTAATATTTCTACGTAGTGGTGCATTTTCTTCATTCCATTTTAATAAAGAAGAAAAATCAGAAATCCCGCTAGCAGCTAAAGTTTTAATAGGTCCAGCAGATAAAGCATTTACTCTGATTCCTAATTTACCTAAATCTTCTGCAGTATAACGTACACTAGCCTCCAAAGCTGCTTTTGCTACACCCATAATATTATAGTTAGGAACTACTTTATTTGCTCCTAAATAGGTTAGAGTAAGGAGATTCCCTCCTTTAGGCATTAAGGATGATGCATATTTAGCTGCTTCAATAAAAGAATAGCAAGAAGTATGTAAGCTATTTAAAAAATTAGGTAAGCTTGTATCAATAAAACGTCCTCTTAATTCGTTTTTATCTGCAAAAGCAATAGCATGTACTAAAAAATCTATACTTCCTAAATCAGTTTTTATCTGTTTAAAAGTACGATTAATAGCATCAGATTTGGTAACATCACAAGCATATACAAAATTAGAATCTAAAGTAGCAGCAAGAGTAGATACTTTATTAAGGATTTTCTCGATGGGAAAAGCTGTAAAAGCTAATTTTGCACCTTGTGTTCGTAGCGTTTTGGATATGCCCCAAGCTATGGAAAACTCGTTGGTTACACCCATAATAAGCCCTTTTTTGCCTTGCATAATATTATTCATTTATATCCCCCTTCTATTTAATTTTATAAAAAAATCAAAATTTTCTCTCATATAATATAGCATATTATGTTAATAGTTGAAGAATTATTTACATTTGAAATTTTTAGGATACAATATATATTATAGAATAATATAATAATATTTCAAACATTGAATACAAGATGATTAAAAGAACTAAACTAGCAAAAAGTGGTGATAAAGAGCTTATTCTTATTATGCCTGAGGAGAGTAGAACCATACAGGGGTTAATGGATATCTCACTACTTGATAACTATTTCTGGAATGATAATAATGGAGCATTGCATATCCCAGTACAAAGTAACGATAACTTTCAAAAAATCTTACAATCAATTAATTTAGAATCTCCAACAGAAATATCTAAATCGGTTAGCGTATTTTATAAAAATAAAACTAATTTATATGAATTGAGTAGAGAATATATTGCTAATACAACTGAAACCAGTATGAGCACACAAGGGGATGTAAAAATAGATACTAGTTTTATGAATTTTGAAGAGGTTAAAGGAGAAGAAATTCTAAATTTTGAGAAAGAAGAAATATTACCATTTTATCTTTCAAAAACATCACAAGGGGATGTATATAAAATTTTAAATAAGGCTTTTGAACATAGTCATGAAATAATAATTTGGGATTACAATCCGGTTGCAGATAAAATTGATTTAAATGAACTTGTTGGTAATAATGATAATACTAATATTGAATATAAACTTATTACTAATGATAATGATGTAACTTTGGCATTATTAATAGATGATAATACAGCTTATAATATAGTATTTAAAGATGTTGCCAACCAAGAGTCTAGTATAGATTTAACTAATATGTTTGATATCATTATTAATAACGGACATTATGATAAATAAATCTTCTTAACAATCAATAACAACATTCTTGGATAAAGAATTGTGATCAGCACTGATAACCATGAACCTTATAAAAAATTTGATATTTGGTATCAGTATGCTAAAAAATATTATTCTACTCATTCTATAGAAAATGTTAATGCAATGGTATTAGCAACAGTAGGATCTAGCTTAATTCCCAGTGTGCGTATGGTCTTATTAAAAAGCTATGATGAGAAAGGATTTACATTTTATACAAATTTAGAAAGCTCTAAAGCTCAAAGTATCAAAGAAAATAATCAGGTATCATTACTATTTTATTGGTTATTCCTAAAAAGACAGATTAGAATTAGCGGTAAGGCTTTACGAATTGCACAAGCAAAAGAAGAGTTATATTTTACTCGGAGACCGTATCTAAGTAAAATAGGAGCTTGGGCTTCTTTACAATCTAAAGAAATGTTACATGGCGATGATTTACAAAAAAGAGTTACACAATTTAGTTTAGAATTTAAAGAAACAGTGCCAAAACCTGAAAGTTGGGGAGGGTTTATAGTTAATCCTGATTATTTTGAATTTTGGGAAGAAAAACCTGCCAGACTACATCATAGGGTGGCTTATACACTGATTAATAAAATGTGGCATAGTAAAATATTATATCCGTAACTTTAATAAAGGAATTTAAATGAAAGTGATAATTAGTTTTATAAGTATAGTTTTTTCTATCTTAAATATAGATGTAAGAGCTACCACTGAAGATTTTACCATTAATTTTTTTGTTGAACATGTTGAACAAGAAAAAATAGCTGATAGTGGAAAAGAACGATATTTAACAATTTTTCAAGAAAGTTATAATTTTATTATTAATAACTATGTCAGTGAACTTAGTAAAGAGCAAAGAGCTGATCTAATTAAGGAGGCAATCAAAGGTTATAATTTAAAAAAAGTAGAATTAATTAAAAATCAGCAACCTCTACAGTATAAAACTTTAATAGAGAATTCTATTAAACTTATGGTGCTATCCTTAGATGATCACTCGGTATATTTTACTAATGAAGAAAGTAAACTTTTTAAAGATAATATTAACGGAGAATATATAGGAGTAGGGTTAGTTTTAGGTATAGATAAACAAGAAAATAAAATCAAAATTTTACAGGTTATAGAAGACTCTTCAGCAGGAAGAGCTGGATTACAAGAAGGTGATTTTATACTAGCAGTGGAGAATCAGAAACTTAGTGCTAACGATATAGAAAAAACTATAGCTTTATTAAAAGGTAAAAAAAATACTAAGATAACTTTAGAAATCCAAAGAGATAATAAACCGCTTACTTTTTCTTTAAAAAGAATGAAGATAAACTTACCTACTTTAACATATCAGGTTATTGATAACAAGTATGGTTATATAAAAATAGCTGAATTTAATACTAAAGTAACAAAGGAATTTCGTAAAGCCTTACAAAACATTCATGTTGATAAATTACAAGGTTTAATTATTGATTTAAGAAATGACCCAGGAGGGTTGCTAGCACAAACGTTAATCATTTTAGATATGATTTTAGCAAAAGGGAAACTTGTATCTATTAAAGGTAGAAGTGATGATAGTGAGATGGTATATTTTGCAGGAAATAATCTACAATTAACTCAAGATATTCCTATAGTGATTCTTATTAATAATTTATCTGCATCTGCATCTGAGATTTTTTCAGCAGCTTTGCAACAGAATAAAAGAGCAATATTAATAGGGCAGAAAACTTATGGTAAAGGTTCTGTACAAATGATATACGACTTAAAAGACGGTAGTTCTATTAAATTAACTATTCAACTATATTATACTCCTGATGGTACAACCATACAAGGGTTAGGGGTAACACCGGATATAGCAGTAATTAATACTAAATCAAACATTTATGATTCAATGCATGATAAAAATAAGTTTTTAGCCTTAAAGAAAGCAACTAGAGGTAGTAAAGCTAGTGCTTTAACTATTAAAGAAAATCAATGTAGAAAATATTTTAACCTTAAAGATAAAAATAAACCTGATCAAATAATAGGTTGTGCCTTGAATTATTTAGATACTTTAGATTATAATAAATTTAAACAAAACTTAGCTGAATAATTTAAGTATTTTATGAAAATAGCCGTATCTTTATTGTCGTTATCTCTTACTTTTATGTTGGTAAGTGTTGCAATTTCACCAATTTTACCTGATATAGCAAAATCTTTTCCTGATGAAGGAGAATCATACTCAAAATTATTCTTAACATTACCCTCTTTAATTGTAATTCCTTTTGTATTGTTAGCAGGATATTTATCAAAACTTTTTGAAAAACGTAAATTAATTTTCTTTGGTTTAATTTTGTATCTTATTAGCGGTATTGGGTCTATGTTGTCTTTTAATTCTTATGTATTTATGTTTTTTAGGGCATTAGTAGGGATTAGTGCCGGCTTGATAGTACCTTATTCTTCTTCACTAATAACAGATTATTTCTCAGGAGAAAAACGCTACCGCTTATTAAGTTATGTAGGTCTTATAGGTTATTTTGGTGGTATTATTATTTTAATCTCAGCTGGGTTATTGGCAAATATTCATTGGAGAATAGCCTTTTTAGTATATTTAATACCGATTGTACCTCTAGTTTTATTATATAAATTTTTACCTAAAATGAAGAAAAAGAAAATTAGTTTACGAGAAAAG
>NZ_DBKDTU010000206.1:0-6001 GCF_055505085.1 Candidatus Hepatincolaceae symbiont of Strigamia maritima | reverse complement strand
GTTTAAAATTGCACTTTTTATAAATATTATAAAAACATAAGTAAATAGGCACTTTCAAGCGAAGTGTCTATTTTTTTGTAAAAAATTAAATGGACAAAATATAGAAATAATACTACCGATATAAATAGGATATAAGTCTTATTAAATAAGGCTTAATTGATATAAACAAGCTATTTATAAAAATGAAGAAAAAATGGACAAGATTTTAGGGTGATTCTTTAAAATTGGTCTCCTTGTCATTACTAACGAGGAGACAAAGCAAGATTATGCTTTAGGTTTATTGTTAGTAATAAATTTACTTATCGCATTTATAATTAGATAAGATTTACAACGATTACATATTATTTTAATATCAAGCTCTTTAGTAATATTTGCCTCAAATAGTTTTTTGTTACACTTACTACATCTAATATTGATATATTTTTTTCATAATTAGAATCCTCCATAATTATGTTATTGTTGATTATGAGCAATTATATACTCATAAAAATAATATCATAAATGAGGTTAAATTTTTATTTTTTCCAACTCTCAAGAGTAGGTCTAAGCATATCAAATACTTCTTTAGTTTTAAGTTTATTATTAGCTCTTCTTAGATTCGTAATACTTTCATAAACAGCAAGATATTGTTTCCCACCCATCTCTACATTAATTTCTTTCCCGAAAGCATTGGTAAGTTTAACTACTTCTTCGAATACTTCATAATCTATTGAGGTTTGGGTAATATTTGTAGGTTCTCCTTTAATTAGATAATCAACAGTTATACCCATTGATTCACAAATTTGATGTATTTTAAATAAATCAGGTAGAGCATCTCCTTTACACCATTTGCTAACATTTTTAGGATTTTCATGAAAGAATTCTGAAAATTCTTTTTGGGTTGGAAAATTTTTTAATATATTTTTTTTTAAATTCATACCAAATATTTTTAAAAACTTCTCTCTAAGCATTATATATCCTTGTTTTCTTTTAATCTCTTCAAATTAGAATTATTTGTTTGACAATCCTCTTCAAAAGAGATAATATCTTTTATATGAGATAAATAAATATTTATTTAACAAATAAAAGATAACACAATAAGGGTTTTTAAGAAATGGAAATAAACAAAGTTAAGTATCTGCTTAGTAAGAAAGGTCTTAAATTTGTAGATATAGATAAGAAGTTTGGTTTAAGAGAGGGAGTTACTAGATTTGCTTTATCTAAACCTAATCCTAAAGGAGAAAAGGCTTTATCTGAAGCATTAGATATTCCTTTAAAGGAACTTTTCCCAGAAAGATACGATGAACAAGGCAATAGGTTAATTCCGCAAAGTGCTAAAAATTATACTTTTAAAAAAAATTAACGAGAGTTTAGTAAGTAACAATGCTTAAAGAGTATTTCTCTATCACTGAAATATTAGAGTTGAAACTGGAAGGTTTTACAAAAGCAAGTCGTATTAATGATATGGCGATTGATGAAAACTGGCTATTCCGTAATTATAAAACAACTAAGAAGGACGGAAAAGAATATCACATTTCAAATTTCCCATCTCATGTAAGAGAAAAGATAGTAGCAAGATTATTAGAGAGAGCAAAAAAAGAGGCAAGAATAAACGGGAAAAACATTAAATTTGTACAGATGAGTTTAAGAATTGCCTATTCAAGATTAGAAATAATCCTATTTCTAAGAACAACAAATATGAATGTGTATGAGTTTTGTAAAACTTACAACAATAGAGAATTTGTAAATAATGAGCTAACAGAGGTGTAAGAAGACACAATAGATGAGAGTTAAGAATAATGGGAAATGGTGGGAAATAACGGGATATAGTGGAAAGAAACAACACGGTTTTATATGGTTATAAAAATTAAAAATAGAATTAGTTTAAAAAAGTGGAGGACAGAATAAATGAGAATTTTTTGAAGTTTAGGACGAATATAATGAGACAAAAAGGTAAATAAAAAATAAGAGTTTCTTAATTAAAGGATAAAGATAAAAATGAGGTAATTATGAAAAAAGGGAAGAAAATAAAGGATATCAAATGTCCTTATTGTAGTAAAAAATATATTGTAGCTGATATTATATATATACAACTATTTATAAGGTCAAGGTGTAGTAGCTGTGGTATGATTATAACTTATAATGATAAAGAAATTTAATCATCATCAGGTTCATCAGAAGAAAAGAATTTAATATTTTTTAGAAATTCTTTTCTTTTATTTAAAAATTCTTCAATAGTTAGAGAAATATTATGTTTTCGTTCCTCTTTAAATGTTAGATACATACTAACAAGAAACGAATCATTTGATTCTATTTTATTAACTTTTGCCCAATCATGAGTAGAAGCTACTATTTTAGCGAATTCATGTTCATTAAGATCTTGCACAACTTTACCTAAAATTATCCAATCTAATGATATTTTAGTAATTTCATGGATTCTTTTTAACATATCTAAACTAGGATATTTTTTCCCTAAAACCCAATCAGAAACTAAACTAGGAGAACATTTTAATTTAGATGCAAAATCAGATTTATTTTTAAAGCTTCCTTTTATTAAAAGCTCAATTCTTCCTCTAATAGTCTCTATTTTCTTCATTTTAAAACCAATAGTAAAATTTATCTTAACCGTTTAAACTAATAACGATATATTATCACTAATAATTTAGTAACTAAAATTAGTTAATAGAATTATAACATATAAAAAGTTAATAATAAGTTTATGAGTAAAAAGCTATGGATAAAGAAGAAATAAAATACCTGTTAGTTAAAAGAGGCTTAAAGCTAGTAGATGTAGATAGAAAATATGCTTTAAAATATGGAACTTGTAGGTATGCAATATCTTTAGCTCATTCTCAGGGAGAAGTAGCAATAGCTAAAGAGCTTGGAATAAAAGTGCAGATATTATTCCCTAATAGATATAATAAATATGGCAATAGATTAAAACCTCAACCAACAGAGAATTATAATTATGAAAGAAGAGTCCAACTTAATTTAAAAAATAATGTTAAGTTGGACAAAAATACGGTGATTTTATAAAAGAGTCCAAGTTATAAACAGTAGAAAAAATAAGGCTTTTATAGAAAATAAATAGTAAAAATAATGATTTTAAGTTGGATAGAGATTCGGAGTGGATAAGTTTAAAAGAGCTATTTGATGCTAATTTAAAATCTTTACCAAAGAATTTTAAAACTTTACAAAGATTAACGAAAAAAGAAAACTGGAAGCAAAGAGAAAGCCAAGTAAAGACAGGTGGTAAGAGAGGCTCTGAATACCACATATCCAGTTTACCTTTAGAAGCTCGTGTAGATTTTATGGATAGGTTGGCAACTTCAAGTAAGGATAGTGAAGCTAATATATTAGATAGTAGTAACTCTTCAAAAGCAACTAAGCAAAGTAAACCAAGCAAAGAAAAAGACCAGCTAGACATGGTTACATATATTGAAGAGCAAGAGAAAGTAGCTGAAACTTTATCAAAAGCGGAACATTTTGGAAGTGAGGTAGATAAGAGAAACCTAGAGAAAGCAAGGGCGAAGGAACAAATATTATTAAATCTAATAGAGTATAGAGTTGAGTTAGGGGTAAAAACAGGAAGGGAGGGATTAATAATGGAGATGTATACAGAAAAATATAACAAGGGATTGATAAATAATAAAGAACTCTATGAATATATTCCAAGCCTAAGCACAAAAAGTCTGTGGAGATGGAAGAAGGCATATAAGGAAGGAGGATTAAAGGGACTGTTAGAGAATTGGGAGACTAAGGGAAGAAAAAGCATAATGGAAAATAAAGAATATCTTGCAACAGTATTAAAAAACATAAAAGAACAGTCTCATGTAAGTAACAGAATGCAATATGAGATGTTTAATCATAAGCATGGGAGAGTAATAAGTTATAGAGGATTTAGCAGGTGGTTGTCAGAATATAGAGTAAATCACAAGCAGGAACTAACATTATTAACAAATCCAGATGGCTGGAAAAACAAGTATAAATTGTCAATAGGAAAAGCAGATGAGCAGATAGTGAGATTAAATCAGGAGTATAAAATAGATAGCACTAAGGCAGACATTATATTAAGTGATAATAGAAGATGTAACATTATAGGGATAATAGATGTGTATAGTAGGAGGGCAATACTGCATATAAGTAGAACCTCAAATAGTGAAGCAATCTTAGGAGGATTACTAAAAGCATTTAACAAATGGGGTAAACCAGAGGTTATAGCCAGTGATAATGGGTCAGATTTTGTAAATAAAAGGGTAAAAGATAGTATCCATGCTTTAGGAATTAAACAAAAGATATGTCCACCATTTAGTCCAGAGAAAAAACCATTTATTGAGAGATTTTTTAAAACATTTTCTCATAATATGCTGACAATGTTAGATGGTTATATAGGACACGATGTAGCAAGTAGAAAAAAGATAGAGAGTAAGAAGAGTTTTGTGGCAAGATTATTTAGAAAGGAAGAAACAGTAGACTTAAGACTAAATAGAGAAGAGCTACAAGCATTTTGTAATAATTGGATAGAGAATTACTATCATAACAAAGTACATAGGGCTTTAGGGATGTCGCCTAATGAGAGAGTAACAGGATATTTAGGAGAGATGTACAATTAGGTAGTAAAAGAAGACTTGAGACCATCTTTAATACTAATATAAGAACAGCAAATGCTAGTGGTAAGTGGGAAAAGGATTGAGAGAGCTAAAAAGCTATTACCATATTTACAATATAAACTAGGAGCATCAAGAAAACATAGAGAAGAACATCTAACTTATGCAGATATGGTATTACTAGTTGATGATCCTTTTTGGTCAACTCATTACCCACCAAATGGCTGGGGATGTAAATGTTGGGTGCGTCAAATAACAAAAGCTGAAGCTCAAAATTTAGGAATAAGTGATACTCCAGAGCGACCTTATAAAGATGTATTAAATGAAAGAACAGGCAAAATAGAAAAGCAGTACGATGGTGTAAGCTTAGGTTTTGCAAGTAATAGTGGATTAGAAAGAGCAAAAACTCTAAGTAATTTTTTAAATGATAAAGTAGAGACTATAAGTAAACCTATGGCTCATAGTGTTATTAAAGATACTATACAAAGTAAAACCTTTAAAGAACATTATTTAAGTGGCGAAAAAGAAGATAATCTATATTTACCAGTAGCTTTAATAACAAGCAATAAACTTAAAGAAAAACTAAAACTAGATAACAATATAAGTGTAAGATTTAAAGGATATAAAAACCTAAAAGATAAATATCCAGATATTAAACAAGAAGATTATTTATTAATACAAGATATTATTGATAATGCTGAACTTATTGAAAACAAAGGTAAATTTACTGGAACTATAAAAATAGATGATAAACAATACAAAGCTATTATTAAAAAAGTGGATAAAGATGGAGTACAAGAAGTTTGGTTAGAAGAATTTTTTAGTGAGTAACTATTGTTTAACTCTAGTACAGATAATATTACCCTTAGTATCTCTTTCATAATTAGCATATATTCCGTCTAATATAAGAGCATTTTTTGATTGTTTAATTGTTAAATCAGAAAATCCTCTATGACTTCCTCCTGATTTTTGCAAACCAAAATCTTTTACTGTATTTTGATAAGAATAGAATAAATGCCAATCATTATTATGTTTTTCTATTTTAGCAATATATGATATACCTTCACTTTTTTTAAAAGTACTTTTTACACAAACATTATTATAGGTTTGTGTAATTATCATTTCACCAGAGTAGTAATTATTATCATAAGAACTGTAAATTTTTACTTCATAGATTCCATTAATATTAGGATGTATGTGCCATTTATTAGCAAATATTTTCCATATACAATGATTCCATAAATAGATTACAACTGTGTATAAAGTTCCTATTAATACGAAACTTAATAACTTAGTAAGTTCAGGAGCAAAATTATTAATAATATTGCTTAAAAAAATATTAACATAACATAAAATTGTAAAAAATATAACAATTGTAATATGTTGTATCATCTATCATAATCCATTAAATATTT
>NZ_DBKDTU010000205.1:0-6012 GCF_055505085.1 Candidatus Hepatincolaceae symbiont of Strigamia maritima | reverse complement strand
TAAAATATAAGCCAAGGGCTCTCCCCTTAAATATCTAACTTGATATTCTATAATTTTCTTTAACTGCTCTTTGGAAATAATTAAGGTTTTATCTAAAATAAAATTTATATCACTTATTTTTAGTATATCTTTTAGGATAGCATTAGCGGTGATATGGGCATTATTACCATCTATAACTCGTAAATTGTTAATTAAACAATTTAGTATTTCTTGTAAAATCATCTAAGATTTTTCTATTAATTTTTCTGCTTCATCAATTGAAATTATTGCTTCTATCATTTCATCAAGCTCTCCTTCCATAAAAGAATCTAATTTATACAATGTAAGATTAATTCTATGATCGCTAACCCTACCTTGTGGATAATTATAAGTTCTGATTCTCTCAGACCTATCTCCACTGCCTACTTGATGTTTTCTAGATTCAGAACGCTTAGTATCAATTTTTCGTTTTTCATTTTCATATAATTTAGCCATTAGAATCTTCATGGCTTTAGCTCGATTCTTATGTTGAGATTTTTCATCCTGCTGAGTAACCACAATCCCAGTAGGAACATGAGTAATTCTAACTGCACTATCAGTAGTATTAACATGCTGTCCTCCTGCACCAGAGGCTCTATATACATCAATTCTTATATCTTTTTCGTCAATTTTTATATCAATATCTGCAACCTCCGGAAGTACAGCTACAGTAGCAGCAGAGGTATGCACTCTACCGTTACTTTCTGTATCAGGAATTCTTTGTACTCTATGCACACCGGATTCGTATTTTAATTTGGCATAAACACCTCTACCAATAATTGAGGCAATAATTTCTTTATAACCTCCTTTACCAGTTTCATGACTGCTTAATATCTCTGTTTTCCATCTTTTTGTATCTGCATACCTATGATACATTCTGAATAAATTTCCTGCAAAAAGAGCTGCTTCTTCACCACCAGTTCCAGCTCTTATTTCTAATATAGCATTCTTATCATCATCTTTATCCTTAGATAGTAATGCTATCTTTATTTCATAACTTAACTTATCTATATTATCTCTTAAATTAGGAATCTCTTCTTTAGCTAAGATTTTTAAATCTATATCGCTAGTTTTATCTTCAACAATTAATTCTAACTCTTTTAGATTTTTTTCTAAATTTTCTAAATTTTTAATTAAAGCTACAATAGGTTCTAGTATTGAATATTCTTTAGATAAAGACACAAATTCTGTTCCTAATACTAAAGCTCCTTGTGCTAGTTTTTCTGATAATAAATCATACTTCTTAATTAATAAATTTAAATTATCTGTAAAACTCATTTTGTACCTTAATTTAATTCTTTTTGAAAAAAAGAAAGAAGTTCTGTTTCTTTAATTATTGATTCAGAGAAAGTATTTAGATTTTTTATAGTAAGATAATTATTGGAATACTCATTTTCCCCTATAATTACTGCAAAAACAGCTCTCTGCTTATTAGCTTGTTTAAACTGTTTTGATAAATTATCACCTAAAATCATTTCAGTAATGATTTTGTGTTTTCTAAGTTTTTCGGCAAGAGAGTAGGCATAAAAATTAAATTGCACATCAGTTGTAAGAATAGCAATTTTACTAGTTATAGCAGAAAAACTACCAGTACTGAGAATTAAACGCTCAATCCCTGTAGCAAATCCTACTGCTTTAGTTGGGGGACCCCCCATATTTTGTATTAAAGAATCATACCTACCTCCAGCCAAGAGAGTATTTTGTGTACCTAAATCTATATTTATAAATTCAAATACTATATTATTATAGTAATCTAATCCTCTCACTAATTTATCGTCAATCTTAAATGGTACCTTTAAATCAGTCAGATATTTTTGTAGAATTTCAAAATCTGCTAAATCTTTTTCTTCTAAAAAACTCAGTAAGGAGGGAACTTCTTTAATAATATCTTTATCTTTAGAATCTTTAGAATCTAAAATTCTTAACGGATTAGTATGTATCCTCTCTTTACTATCTTCTGAGAGTTCATTTTGATATTTTTTCAAATATGCAAGTAATACTTTTTTATACTGTATCCTATTTTCTGCACTACCTAAATTATTAATTAATAAACTATAATTTGTAATACCAAGTTGTTGTAATAATTTATTACCTAATGAAATAATCTCAAAATCATGAAAAATACTATTAGCTCCCAAATGTTCAACTCCAAACTGATAAAATTGCCGCTGTCTACCAATTTGTGGTCTTTCATATCTAAACATAGGACCAAAATAAGAAAATTTTAGAGGCAACAAATGAGTTAAAGAATTGGAAAGAATTGCTCGCACCACAGATGCGGTTCCCTCAGGTCTTAGAGCTAGTTTTTCTCCTCCTCTATCTTCAAAAAGATACATTTCTTTATTTATTATATCTGTATTATTACCAACATTTCTAATAAATAAAGAAGCAAATTCAAAAATTGGCGTAATAATTTCTGAGAATCCATATAAAGATGCTAACTTCTTAGCGGTATTCTCGATATATCTAAATTTTTCTGCTTCTTCTTTAATTAAATCCTTAGTTCCTCTAACCAGTCGATAACTTTGCATTTTGATTACTTATATTATCCTTCTTTACATATTCTGTTACTAAATTAACCACATGATCAATTAAATTATCATTATCTATAGTATGGTCTTTTTTACCATCAATATATACCATATTTTCTCTGATTGATATTCCAACAATGCCAATATTTACATGTGCTGCTTCACCAATACCGTTAACAACACAGCCTAAAATGGAAAGAGTAATTGGTGTGTTAATATGAGACAATCTATCCTCAATTGTACTAACTGCTTTAATTACATCAAATCCCTGACGTGCACAAGATGGGCATGAAATTATTCTAACCCCTTTATTTCTAATATCTAGGGATTTTAATAAATCAAATCCTACTTTTATTTCCTCTACAGGATCTGCGGAAAGAGAAACTCTTATAGTATCTCCTATTCCTGCCCATAATAATGAACCGGTACCTAAAGCAGATAATACTGTACCAGATCTAAGAGAACCGGCTTCTGTAATTCCTAAATGCAACGGATATTCACATACTTCTGATAATTTTTTATAGGAATCTACTGCTAAAAAAAGATTAGAAGCCTTAACACTAATTTTAAAATTATGAAAATCAAGATCCTGTAAAATTTTAGCATGATTCATAGCACTTTCAACCATAGCATCAGGATTAGGCTCCTTATATTTTTCTAAAAGTTTTCTCTCTAAAGAACCAGCATTCACACCAATTCTGATAGAACAATTATGATCTTGTGCTGCCTTAACAACCTCTCTTACATTATTAATTGAGCCAACATTCCCAGGATTAAATCTTAAACATGCAGCTCCAGCTTTAGCAGATTTTATTGCCAACACATGATGAAAATGAACGTCTGATATAATAGGAACTTTTGAGGCTTTTACAATCTCTTTTAAAGCTTCTGTTGATTCTACACTAGGACAAGATACCCTTACAATATCAGCTCCTACATCTTCTAATCTTCTAATCTGCTCAACAGTAGCCTTAACATCTTCTGTTATTGTATTAGTCATTGATTGTACAGTAATAGGGTTATCTCCCCCAACTAATATCTTACCGACATTAACCACTCTAGTTTTTCTTCTTTTTATATTATGCTTGTAATACATATCATACCCCCCCCATTGTACTTTTACTAATAATAATTAATTAGATTCTAACTATGATTATAAGTTAATTAGTAATTTTTTTCAATAATTCTTCTTTTTCTAGCAAAATATCTCGCATTACCAGATTAGATCCGGTTTTTATAGCAGGTATTTCTTTGTTATTAATAATAAAAGTAACATTTTTATAATTACCTATAGTTGCTACTAAGTTTTCTATTCCTGGTATTTCAAGTTTATCTCCTCTTTTAAAGATTCTATCTAAATAAACATCTTTAGTTTGTGAATTATAAATTTGTACCCATGTATCTCCTGAAAAAATAATATTTACTTCTCTTGGTTTAGTATCAGGAGGCCATTTACTAATAATAGGGTGAATAAACTTTTTAGTTTCTTCTTCCATATTATTTCTTTGATTAATTTTTAATACATCCTGTATACGTTCTTTGGCTTCGGCAACTTTGTTTTCATTATTCACCACAATAAAATCATCTGCAGATATATTATTATCTTCAATAAGCTGAACAGGAGTACTTACTAATTCTTCTTTATTAGTAAACCAATATTTTTTAAATAATAAGAATACTAAAGATATTACACATAATACTAAAACAATTATTATTATACTTAGGGCTTTCTTAAAGCTTTGAATTTTTTGTACAGTATTATTTTGAGATTCTTCAAAAATATTATCATTTTCGTAGTGAGTATGAAATATTTTTTCCGCTATACTCACAGACTGATTACTACTAGAAGTATGTTTAGCTTTATTCGACAAAACAACCCCCTCTTTAAATGGCTGTGCAAATGCATAGGTTTTATCAAGTTTATCAACTAAAATAGTGGAATCTAAATTTAAAAAGTTAGCATATTTTCGTAAGTACCCTAAGGTATATGTTCTCTCAGGTAGAACTTCATAATCATCTTTTTCTAATGCATCGATATAATTTAAACGCAGTCTAGTTGATTGTACTACATTAGTTATAGTTAACCCCTGTGCCAACCTAGCATTTTTTAAAGTTTGCCCTATAGTTATTGCTTTTGTATTATTTTCATTCATCTTTCTTACCCGTAAAATTTATTTTAACATTTTTAGGCTTTATTGTCTAAGAATTCCTCAGCTGCTATAATTAAATTTTGAATTATAGTTTTGATTGGTAATTTTTTTTTGCACATTCCTACACTTTGACCTGCCATTAAAGACCCATATTCAATATCCCCATCAATTACAGCTCTTCTTAGAGCTCCAGCCCAATAATGTTCTATTTTTAGTTGTGCTTCTTCTTTAGTTACTTTATGTGATTTAAAGTCCTTAATAACCTCATATTGTAAGCTAATAAAATCTTGAGAACCTTTATTATTAATAGCTCTTACAGGAATTACAGGAAAGTCAGAGTCTATTTGTACAGTTGAAATAGCATCTCTAGCATTAGCTCTAAGAAAGGCATCCTTAAAATTATCATGAGCTACACATTCTTCTGAACATACTAATATAGTTCCTACTTGTACACCTGCTGCACCCTGTAATAAATAAGAAGCAGTCATTTCACCAGTAGCAATACCTCCTGCTACAAAAACCGGAACATCATTAATATAAGGTAAAACTTCCTGAACTAATACAGAAGTAGAAACCGGACCTATGTGTCCACCTGCCTCATTTCCCTCTATAATAATTGCTTTAACTTTATTTCTAATCATTCTTTTTGCTAATGCTAAATTCGGAGAAAAAGCCATAGTTTGAATATTATGAGAATCCAATCTATCTAGAACTTCACTATTAGGAATCCCACCGGCTAGGATAACATGTGATACTTTTTGTTGTATACAAACTCCTATTAAATCTTTAAGATCAGGATGCATCACAATTAAATTCACCCCAAAATTCTTATTAGTTTTCTCCTGAGTTTTCTTTATCTCACTCTCCAACGTCTTAGCATCCATAGCTCCTGCGGCTAAAACTCCAAACCCTCCTGCATTTGACATATTAGATACTAAATTACTTTCAGAAATCCAAGACATTGCCCCACCTAATATAGCATAATCTACTCCTAAAAATTGTTTTCCTCGTTCCCATAATTTCTCCAATTTATTAGTTTTTTGCATTCCTACTAACCTTTTTCTTTTATTTTGTAATATTTTTATGTGCTTAAGTTATATGCTTCATGTAAATCAGCAGCTAATTTATTTACTTTATCTTGTTCTATAATAATACTTATTCTTATTTCAGATTTCATTATATTATTGATAATGATATTATTTTTATGAATAATTTCAAACATTTTTTGTAAAATTTCTGAATTATCTTTAATGCCAATTCCAATAATCGATAACTTAGCAATATTTAGATCGGAAGAGCGGTTCAGCAGGAAT
>NZ_DBKDTU010000204.1:0-1362 GCF_055505085.1 Candidatus Hepatincolaceae symbiont of Strigamia maritima | reverse complement strand
CGGCATACGATATCGGTCTCGGCATTCCTGCTGAACCGCTCTTCCGATCTACACCTATTACATCGTATTAAAAGTAATCTTTTATCTTTATATTTAGGCTTTTCTTTAGAAAATTCAAATAATTTTTTTATTGCATTTTAAACATCTAATGTTTATAAAGTTTGTCATAATAGACTCCTTAGTTTAAGTTATAATTAAACAATACAGTATGTACTATTCAATTATAGTATAGTGTTAATAATACAACAATTAAATCATTTCTTTTGTGATAATATTAAACTTTTATGTTTATTTATGACTTCATTTACTGTAATATTTTTATTTTTTTCTCTAAACTCTAATACTGATTGATAAATACCTAAAAAAAATCTACCCGTAGGTGTAAAAGTATGTTCTTTAGAAAATAATAAACAATTATCAACTACTTCATCCCATAGTTCTAAATCAAAATTAGCAGATACATGTGGAGACTCCATTTTTCCTGTTAATAGCCAGTCTATAGATTCGTTTAAAGATTCTGATATGTGTATTAAAGATTGTAAATCTGGCTCAGTTCTGCCTGTTATATAGTTACTTAAAGTATTAGTTTTTATATTTAGTTTTTCAGCCAAAGATTTTTGACTGCCAAACTTTTTATTAATAATAAATTTTAATCTATATCCAAAATCACCTAAACCCATTATAAATCCTTTATTAGAAGAATATTCGCATTATTTATATTTTTATACTTGTAAATTCGCAAAAACTATATTAATATTAAGCTATATGTAATAAATATATTTTTATATTTATATAAATAAGATACCAAAAAAAAAGTAGTTTGAGAAACTAAAAGGAACAAAATGCAAATACATGAAATTAGATACTTATTAGCAAAGAGGAATCTTAAATTTGTAGATATTGATAGAAAATATGGCTTACATTATGGCAGTACAAGACGCTCATTGTGATATCCAGTTGAAGGGGCAGAAAAAGCCCTTGCCAAAGAATTAAATATTGCTTTACATGTAATTTTCCCAAATCGATATAATACACAAGACAATAGGTTAAAACCTATTCCTATGTCTGAATATAACTATAAAAAACTAGATGATAGATTTAAGGAAGGTAATGCTTAAAGAATATTTTTCTATTACTGAAATTTTGGACTTAAAACTTAATGGTTACTTAACAAGGTTTCACCTTGAGAATAAAGCCAAAGAAGAAAACTGGTTATTCCAGATAGCTAAATTATCACACTCAGACAAACCAGTACGTGAATACCACATCTCTAACTTTCCAGCTTCTGTGCGAGAAAAGATAGTAGTAAGATTATTAGAGAGAGCAAAAAAAGAGGCAAGAATAAACGGGAAAAACATTAAA
>NZ_DBKDTU010000203.1:0-17683 GCF_055505085.1 Candidatus Hepatincolaceae symbiont of Strigamia maritima | reverse complement strand
ATATTAGGAATATTAAAAAAATGCTTTACTGTTTCTAGAAATTCTATGGTATAACTAGGCTTGCATCAGTCAATTTTATCTATTAAAAATACTCATCTTCTTTTGTTTTGCTAATTCTGCTAAAGTTTGTTTTAATTGTTTAATTTCTTTGGATGAAATATCTAAAGATGTTTATTTACGTTATAGTTGCCTGATAGCATAGAAATGTATTAAGGGAATCATTAAAGAAATGGACTTTTGTGATAGGATTATGGGGGGAATATTAAGGTTTTTTTCTGCCAGTAACAGGATTAGTTATAGGAAGCTGTATTAGGTGTGATGGGTACTTTAAATATGAGTTTTAGCTGAGTGATAAAAATTGCAATTTTTACAAATAAAGACTATATTAAAATAAAATTGCAGAAGAATTCTGCGTTAAGGACCTGTATTAAATATGAATAACTATATAGAGAACACTAAGCAATTAGTAGAATATATCATGAGCGGAATTAAAGCCGTTGATAATTGTAAAATTGGAATTGAGTTTGAAAGTTTTCTGTATCATAAATCTAATCTTAAGAATTTAACCTATGAGGAACAAAACGGTATCTTAGAGGTTTTAAAACAATTTAAAGTTAATAATCCGGAGTGGGAAAATATTTTCGATAATCAATATATTATCGGATTACATCATAAAACACTAGGAAATATTTCCTTAGAACCTGCTGGGCAGTTTGAATTATCTTCTAATTCTTATACTGATGTTCATCAAATTAAGCATGCCGTAGAGCAATATTTAAGAGAGCTTGTTCCTATTTTAAACAACTTAGATGTGGGAATTTTTCATTTAGGCTTTAATCCTAAATTTCTACCTAATGAATTACCTATGATGCCTAAAAGCAGATATAGCGATATTATGTATAAATATATGCCTAAAGTAGGAACTTTAGGGCAGTATATGATGAAGGGAACTGCTACGTTGCAGGCTAATTTAGATTTTACAAGTGAGGTGGATTTAGCTAAAAAATTTAGAGTAAGCATGGCTCTGCATCCTTTTATTGTGGCACTTTTCGCACATTCTCCTATTAGTAACGGGGTATCCAACGGTTATCTATCTTTTAGAGGTCATATTTGGCAACATACCGATAATGCTCGGGTAGGGTTTTTAGATTTTGTTTTAAGTGATAGTTTTGATGTTATAGATTATGTAAATTATGCTTTGGATGTACCTATGTATTTTCTGAAACGTGGGGATACATACCTTGATGTAAGTGGCTTATCTTTTAGAGATTTTATGGTTGGCAAATCACCCTACTTTGAGCAGAAATTTGAGAAAATCTTCGAGAAAAAATTTAAAAAAGAGTTTAAGAGAGAAAAAGCCACAATTAAAGATTTTGTTAATCATTTAGGAACGCTCTTTCCTTATGTAAGGCTTAAGAATTATTTGGAAATTCGCGGAGCAGATTGCCCTGATTTTAACTTTATTAATACCCTACCGGCTTTGTTTATAGGTTTATTATATGATAATGCCGCTTTAGAGAACATTTATAACTTAATTAAAAGTTTTACTAAAAATGAGTTGGTAATACTAGAGCATCAAGTAAATAAGACAGCTTTTCAGGGAATTTTTAGGAATACTAAATTAAGTTTTTGGTTAAGAGAGATCTTAGATATTGCACAAAGCGGGTTAAAAAGTAGAAAACTAGGTGAAGAAAGATATTTAGAGCCTTTATACGAGTTACTGTATACTAATAGATCTTTAGCTGAACATAAATTAGTATTGTTTCAGAGCTTAAATAATAATATAGATTCCTTTATTAAAAAAATTACCTTTAATCAGTAACTCTTATTATCTTAAATCTATGTTTTAAGATAATTTGTAAGAGTAATAATTTAGAGCAATCTCTAAGTAGCTTAAAATATCAGTAGAGATTATATGAAAACTTGTATTTGTGTAGTTTGTAATTGTATGTTATTCTTAAATAATTGAGATACGAGATACAGAGTTAAAAATTCTACTCAATTACTATATAACTAAGATAAGTAACAGCGGAATAAGCAATATGTTAAAAACCTTAAAAGTTGAAGTGCTAGGAATGCATTGTAGTTCTTGTGCTTCTAAGATAGAAACTGCTATAACTAAGGTATCAGGTGTTAAATCTGTAGCAGTTAATGCTGTTAACAATAAAGCCTTGATAGAAATGGAAGAAACTACTGATGTACAAAAGATTGTGCAAACTCTAAAAGCAATAGGATATGATATTAAACTCTAATCCAGCCTAAAAACTAACGATGGATACTTAAATTTGTAGTTATTGAGTAGGTCTTATTAGCTCTAAAATTAATTTCTAAGAATTACTTGGGTTCTAAAATCTTAATCTTCTCTACTGCTTAACTTACTAAAGATTATGAGGTATTTACTGAAGCACCGACTATAATTATTTATTTGTAAGTTTCTCTTTAAATTATATAGGATAGTTAATATTTCTACTGCTTAGAATACTATAAAAATGTTAATCATAATAATTTCAAGACATAATAAAATTAAAGGATTTACCAATGTTACGAACTAAACTTTCTATTGCAATCACCTTAACATTACCTTTAGTAATTCCTATGTTATTAGAAATTTTTGGAATACATTTAATGCTCCCCAGCTATCTACAATTTATCTTAGCAAGCATTGTGCAGTTTTACTGCGGTTATAGCTTTTATAGTATTGCTTTTAAGGGTCTGCGTTATGCTAATCTAAGTATGGACACCTTAGTAGTGATGGGAACCACCGCAGCTTGGGGGTTTAGTACCTATGCTACTTTTTTTGCAAACACCTTAGAGCATGCTCTCTATTATGAAAGTTCCGCACTAATTATTACCCTAATCCTATTAGGTAGGTATTTAGAAGCACGCTCTAAAAGTAAGGTAGCAAATGCAATATCTTACTTATTTCAGCTAATTCCTAAAACTGTTAGCATAGAAAAAGACTCTCAAATTATTAAGATAGCAGCTAAAGATATTCAAAAAGATGATATTGTCTTAGTAGGTAGCGGAGAGAACATTCCTATTGATGGTATAATTATAGAAGGTTCTGCTCATATTAATGAGGTAATGATAACCGGAGAAAGTCTCCCTATTTATAAGCAAGAGCAGGATAATGTAATTGGTGGTACTCTTAATACAGATGGTTTTCTCAAAATTAAAGCCACAGCTGTGGGAAATAGTACGGTTTTAGCTCAAATTATAGATCTAGTGGAAACTGCACAAATGAGCAAAGCCCCTATTCAGAAATTAGCAGATAAAATTGCTGGGGTGTTTGTTCCTGTGGTAATAGGTTTAGCTATCTTAGTATTCTTAGTGTGGTCGCTAATTGGGGATATGTCTTTAGGAATTATAGCTGCTATTGCGGTTTTAATTATCGCCTGCCCTTGTGCTTTAGGGCTTGCTACTCCTACTGCTTTAATGATGGGTACAAGTTTAGGAGCAAAGCACGGAATCTTAATTAAAAATTCTCAAACTTTTGAGAAAGCTCGTTCTGTAAGTGTAATAGTATTTGATAAAACCGGTACCCTAACAGAGGGAAAGCCTTTAGTTAAAGCAATAAAACTTAGAGAAGTACGAGTAGGAGAAATAAACTTAATAGATAGAGAACTTAAGGAGATAAATCACGCTAATCTTTCCAATACCTTTATTTCTACTAATAGCTATGTTGCTGATGCAGAAGTTGCAGTTATGGATGAGCCTAAATTCTTAGAGATAGTAGCCTCATGCCTGCAATTCTCTAAACATCCTTTAGCTCAAGCTGTGTGTAAATATGCAAATGAGCAACAGATATCTCTAACGCCCTTAAAAAGTTTTAATAATTATCTAGGACTTGGGATTAGAGCAGTTTTAGAAATAGATACCAAAGAGCTTGGGAATAATGAGGGTAAAGAGAATATGGTTAAAGAAACTTGGTTAGGTGTAGAGGTTATATCAGGAGATAAGGAGAAAATTAAAGAAGAGATTACCTTTTTGTTAGGGAATGAAAAACTTCTTAAGGAACACAACATTATAGTTTCTACTGCGTATCAGACTCCCACTATCGCAACTCAGACTATTTATCCTAGTGTTTCTGGTATAACCTCTGGCATAGTTACTGCTACTACAACAGCATCTTTAGGGAAGAGTGAGAATGCTTTTACGGTTGTACATATGGCTACTTTAACCCCTAAAAAAGAGTATTTAGGCAGTATTTTTTTAGGAGATACTCTAAAAAGTAGTGCCAAAAAAACTATTACAGAACTTAAGTCTATGCAGATTAAGAGTATTATTTTCTCAGGAGATAACAATGCTGTAGTGGCAGAGGTTGCAAAAGCATTAGAAATTGATGAGCATTATGGCTCATATTCTCCGCAAGATAAACAGAGGGGAGTTACTAAATTACAACAGCAGGGAGCTGTGGTTTTAATGGTGGGTGATGGTATTAATGATGCACCGGCTTTAGCTCAAGCTAACGTTAGTGTGGCTATGAGTTCAGGGATTAATGTTGCTCTTGAGACTGCTGAAGTTATTATTATGTCTCAGTCTCTGCATATGTTACCGGCTTTTATTGCTTTATCAAAACTTACTTTTAGAAAAATTCAACAGAATTTATTTTGGGCTTTTATTTATAATATTATTGCTATTCCTTTTGCAGCTATGGGGTTGCTTAATCCGGTAATAGCAGGCTTTGCTATGGCTCTTTCTTCAGTTAGTGTTATTCTGAATTCTTTATCTTTACAACGGGTAAAATTATAACCCTACCCAAAGGCAGGGTTATAATTAAGCACTTATTTTTTAGCAGTTTTAGGAACTCTTTTAGTGTTTTTTATCACAGATTTAGGTTGCTCTTGATTAATTTGTTCTTGATTAGAATTCTCTTGCTTAGGTTGTGCCAAGTTAAGTTTTAAAAGATTATTTTTCTCTTGGATCAGTCTCTCTAAGTTACTTTTTTCCAGAGCAATTTGTTTTAGTTTTAAGTCAATTTCAGCTTTTTCTAAGGTAGATTTTTTATTTTTTACAGTATGAAATAATAGCCAAATCCCCACAGATAGTAAAAGATAAGGATACACCTGTAAAGCTGGTGCCCCACTGATTTTATCGCTAATACCTAAGGGTAGCATTCCTAATTGCTCTAAAGAACTGCTAAGTATAATTAAGCCAACTGCGGAGTATCTATTAATTAAGCGATTTAAAAGTTGCTTAAGTATCTTATTAAAAAAATTATTTATAAAAGGTATCTGTAATAAAGATTCTAATAATTTTTGTAGAATGGGTAACATGTATTTTTTCCTTATAGTTGTTGGTTAGTTGTTGATTAATTTTTTAAGAGTATTAAAAAATCACTGCCTTTTGGGCAGATTCTTGTTCCTGAGTACGAAAAGTTTTAAGTAACGAGCTAGCTTTTTAGTAGCCGGTTAATTAAAAACCCCTGCTTACTAAGATATGGTAGATACCATTGGTTAATATAGCCTTATCATCGTTTTTTTTAATAGCAAAAACCCCTCTAGTGCCGGTATAGGGAATAATATGCTTGTGGTTAAAATAGAAACTTCCCCCGTAATAAAGAATATTATCTTTATTCAACATATTTTGATCTATGGGGTAGTAAAGATCGGATTTTATAAAACCGGTATTAGCCGTAGATTTAAAAAAGATCTGCAGAGTTAAATTATTAAGCCCTAAGCGGTTGTTTAGGGGATAAGATTTATTTGTACTTACCTCAATTTCTTCGCAGTAAGAAGTACCCTGAGTATAATTATTTAGAAAAGCTAAGCTATGATCTGCTCTAATATTCACAATTCCTAAATATACTCTTTTTATTTTATTTTCTTCTTTAATTATTCCGCCTTGATACATAGTCATGGTTGGTATGTTGAAGTAATCACTGCCTTGAGTATATTAGGTTTCTTTTCTTTCTATTGAATTTATTAACAATATGAAACATTGTTTTTTTATCCTTATTTAAAATAACTGCCTTTATGGCGGAGTTTTGTGTTTTTAACACTTTACTTAGTTTAACTTGCGGAGTACTTCTCTTCTCTTGTGTGTGCCACGTAAAACTCTTAGGGATACCGTGTAAGGCAAATAAGATCTACCATAAAGGCAGAAACTTAATTAATCAAAATATTAGGTGCAATAAAATAAATATTCATTGGCAGAGGAGTATTTTGTTGAATAATCAAGCTAATTTTTTGATGCCAACCTGAGTCCAGAGTAATTTTTTAACCCCGTTAAAGGTAGAATTAAAAGCAGAATTAAAGGTGGTATGCAAGGGGTTAAAATATTCATTAGTGCTATCTAAGCTTCCCTCTGTGATTGTGGGCAGAGCAATATCTGTAATTTTTATAATATTTTTATTACAAATATATTCTTTATTACCGATAGGTGTAGTACTAAGATCAAGATCACTAATGCCTGTATTGCTGAGAGCCGTAGTCTTAGGATTTATTTTTACCAAAAGATTTCCCCCGTAAGAATTGCTAAACCCTATAGTTAGGGTATCTACTTTCTTTAGGGCATACATAGCACTAAAGGAACCTAGAACTTTTAAAAAAGGAGTTTCATAGGTTGAGCTATAATTAAAACCTAAATAGATTTTTTGGAAATCATTAGTTGTAATATTCTCAGTATTATTATCATAGGAGGTTTCTGTGGCTGAGTTGTCAGAAGAAGAGTTCTTTGGCTGTGATTTTTCTTGATTATAAGCTACTGGATTAGAGATTACCGAGTTGTAAGAGTTTGAGACAAAAAGTTCTGCTAAAGCTAATTTGTTTTCCCTAACTAGATATTCTCCTAAATAGGTATTATCTTGAATAACGCTAATTTGCATATTATTGAAGTGTCCTAATTGTTGTAATAATGCTTGATTTTCTTTTGGAATAACCATACCACAATCTAAATTCATTAAATTGTAGAGTGGTAAGTTTTTCTCAAATTGATTCAGATCTATTAAATTTATGTATTCAATAAAGCGGATAACTTGGTTGCCTAAGGTACGTCTTACTAATAAGATTAAATATTCCGTAGTATTAGTAGTACTTATTACTATGTCTTCAATAAAGGCTTTTTTTTGTGTGGCTTGATTGAAGCTGTTCTGAGAAGTATTATGAGGGGAGTCGTATTTAGGCGGAAGTGTGGAATGCTTTGGGTATAATTTTTTAGAAAAAGCTATAGGGCTGTTCCGAGAAGAGGCAATGCAAAAAGACTTCTCTGCTCTTGAGCTATCATATTTGTCTAAATCATATCCTCCTAAATAATGTTGATGCCACGCAAAATTTATATTAAGATTACTGATATGTATAGCAGTATTTGGAGCCACCTCGCTGGCATACAGTATAGTTGCTCCCAGTAACATCCCCTTAGTATTAATTGCAAATAAAAAATTATTAGTAGAGGCAACCACACTAACTTTGTAACCTCATGTTTAAGGATGGTAGTATTAGTTTCTGCACTATTATTAATGGCAAAATAAGACTCTTTGTTCAAAATAATCGCAGGAATTGCTTGTAATTGAGTATTAAGATAGATACTGAGATTATCACTAGAGCAGGCAATCTTAGAACTCTTTTGGTTGTTAATTTTTATTATGGTATAATTATATGGAGCAATAGGCAGATCTAAATTTAAGGGAGTAATTGCAAAAACACCCTTATTAGTACCAAAAAGCACATGAGTTTTATTAGGCTCTAACCAAAGTATTTCAGAGACATCCGGAATATTTAGAGTAATACTGCTCTCATAACCTACAATATCATCACTTACTACTAAAAATTGATCTTTTAAGGTCGTAGAGAAGTTAGTATAGTTTTGAAATACCGAGATAAAAATAGTATTAGGTTTACTCTTAGTATTAGCAGCATATAAACGTGAACCGCATAAATCAACTAATGCTGGGTAACCGTATTGCTTGTTCCAGACAGAAAATCTAAAATGCTGACTAGCAGTTATTCCAAAAAATTTAGATTTTACTGAGAGAAGAACTTCTGTAGCATTTAGATAGCCGGTAATGATACCGTAGCCCCATTTACCATCATGGGCAATTCTTACCCCTACCCCTTCATCTTCTTTTTTAAAAATAGCAGTAGAAGCACTAATTTTAACCTTACCTTCATAGTCTGAAGGAGCAAGAGTAGTTGTAGTTTTGTTAATACTGCCCCATGGTCCGTCCTCATAAATAAAATCTGTTAGTTGAAAGTTTAAACTATTATTAGTATCAATAAGTTGTAAAATCATTGGTTTGAGATTTTCACAAAATAAGTAGAGAGATTTAGTAGAATTATCAAAAATATAGTGTAATTTCTTAAGCACACTAGCAGTATTCCAAATAGTTTCTAATTCTAACTGATTAGCGTTAATAATTAAGGGAGAAAAATTTACAAAGAATTTAAAGTAACTCTGGCCTATTCTATTAATACCTGCTTCAATTAAGATGCTATTATGCAAATATTCAAAGCTAAGTAAGCGACTATAAGGAGTTTCTTGATTATCGCTCGGAATATCAATTAGAGTAGTTAAAAATTTACTACCGTGACGTCTTACTAACATGCCGTTACTCAAAGGAATAAAGTTTTCTATAGTGCGTCCTGCTTTGTAATAGTCTTGATGTTGTGCCATAACGTTTAAATAATCCGAACACTGCCCTCTTTTAAAGGAATAAATTTCTACTGTTATTTTTTTCATATTAACCTCCTGCCTTTAGGGCAGTTAAAATAAGTATTTGCTTTTTAAGCGAATACGGTGAGTTGGTTTAGTTATCTGCCAAATATACTTAGTCTCCTCCTCCTTTGTGTTGTGCTATGAAAACTCTCAGATATACCGAGTGAAACACATAATCTGCCTCAAAGGCGGAGATTTAGTTAAGAGTGTCTGGCTTACAGCTTGCTAGCGTACATTTACCCATAATTTATGTTTTTGATCTTCTGTGGTAGAATTAGCCTCAATTGAATCTATATTTAAGACTTTTTTATATTCCACATCAAAAAGCTTAGTTCAAGTAGCAGATAAAGTACTATCATCTAACAATACATAGGATAACTCTACGGCTAAAGCTAAGGAGATTAATTTAGAGAGGCGTATTGTCATGAAATTTTCTGCAATATTTGCTACGTAGTCTAAGTTAATTTTTTTAGAGTTGGCATATAAATAAATGCCGTCTCTTAAATAATCATTGCATTCTTTAATATGAATAATTCTAATTAAATCAAAGGGGAGTAAAAATTTATGTTCAAAAGAACGATTTTCGTATTTGTTGGCTTCTTCCTCGGTAGATAGTTGCAGATTGTTGCAATTAGTCTGTCTTTCAAGAGCTTCTTTTGTAGATTTAGTAGCTACATGCTCAGCAGTAACTTTAGGTGCTAAGGGTTTGAGAATGGTTTTTTTTATACAACATCTAAAAGGGTAACTCTCAATTACTTCTGCTTTTACTAAAGGATATAAAAAATTACAATGCCCTGCCTGAGGGGTGGTTTCCTCTAAGGAGTGAATTAATTGTTGTTTTAAGAGTCTTAGTGCTCTGTTGCAGATATCTAATTTAGAATATGTCATATTTTTTTTCCTTATTAAAAATAACTGCCTTTATGGCAGAGTTCTGTGTCTTTAATACGTTACTTAGGTTGATTTGCGGAGCATTTTCCTATTTTAAATACACTCCTGCCATACCGTTAGCTAAATAAGTACCCGCCTTGTGGGCGGACTTTGTGCTTTATTCCTGACATAAAATTTCTACTACTTTTTTCTCATCCATTCTGGTTGCTCCGCAGGATAATGAAGCATAAACTTGTACTGCCATATTTTTATCTTTCCTAATAGAAATATCGGTTTTAATATCCTCTGCAGTTGCTAATAATAACCCTGATTTTGCATAACAAATTATACTTCTAACTTTATCTTGGTTAATGGGTAATAAAATAGAACTCACTCTTTTAAAGGTAAAACCCATAAAAGTATTAATTCTGCCCTTTACTAAAGAGCGTACCGTATTATAATCAATGGAAGTTGCCTCGGTTGAGCGTAGCAATTCTGCTATTTGTTTAGAAGTAACAATACAGAATTGCTCTTCAGCATCATCTAGTAAGAATCTTGCCATACGGAGTTTATCTAAGGTTAAGCTACTTTTTATTGCTTTACTGGGGTCGGTAGGTTTGTCATAACTATAGGTTAGGGCAATTTTTTGGTTATCAGGTAGTGCTACCGTAGTGTCTCCCTTATTACCAGTTAAAGCGTTACCGAGTGCCGCTTTAATAATACGATCATCCTTTTTTCTTCCCAGTGCATAAGCTGCATTTAGGGCATAAGCTTTGGTGGGATCATGAATTACTTTGAGTTTATCTTCTCTATCGATTAAATCCGCCCAATTTGAGGTAATTAATGAAATCATTCTTCTATCAAATTTAGTTTCAATTAGAGGTGTATCAGAATGTCTTCCTATGATATATATTGCCTCGGTGGGGGCAATTTTATCATAGAAGTATTTCTCAACGCTTTGGGTTTCATTCCTTACACAACTTGCAAGTTTTGAGCATTTTTGTTGTAGATTTAAGGTTACCGCATGATGGTAGCCTTCATTATGTAATTGTGAAATGTTTAGTGTCATGTTTTTTTCCTTATTTTAATAACCGCCTTTCAGCGGACTTTGTGTCTTTAACACGTTACTTAATTTGACTTGCGGAGTACACAAGGGAGAAGCGTACTCCGCAGAATAAGAGAGAAATTAAATAAAAATACCAAGCCTGCCATAAAGGCAGGAGTTTAATTGTATTCTCATACAATAATGCGATTTAAAGAATTAAGTTTCTCTAAAGCATTTTTATGGTTAAGATGATTACTATCGGTTAGGGTTACCATAAATTCAGGATCGGAAGTTAAGGCTGTTCGTTGTTTTTTAGCATCTATTGCAGAATTAAAATTTTGCACAGCATTATTATGAATACTTCTATCCTCACTCAAAAGGGTTCCTAAATCTACTAATTTATTTAAAAATTCTATAGAATTTATGGGATTCTCAGGGGAAGTATTGAGTATATTTAACCACTCAAAAGCTCTTTTTACTAAAGAAATATTGGTATCTGTATGCTCACCCCATTGTTTAAGAAGGTCTTCTTTAATACTTTCTGGAAAATAATCTGCTTCTTCAGAACCTGTATCCTCTAAAAAATTTTTATTAAGTTTGCTCTCTTCTGTACTTTGCTTAGAATTTTCTTTAGAAATACTCTCAGAATTTGCTATTTTATTGGTAGGCATGTGGTTGTTAAAAGCATTTTTTTGATTGATTAGCTCTTTTATAGGTTCTTGAGTATTACTAGTTAGCTCTACTGTGAGCTGGGGTTGAGTATTGCACTGCGTAGGTGCAGTATTAGTTTTTATCTGTAAGTTTTCTCTCTTAGGAGATAGCGTACTTAGTGGTATATCCTCTTCATAGGGAATTTCTTCGTAGTTTGCATGTTTCATTAAAGTATTGATTGTAGATTTGTTCATTTTATATTTCCTTATTTAATTTAATTAGAGTGTCTAAATCCAGTTCTAGCATTTCCATAAGATGTAACATGACATCTCTTGCTCCTTCATTAAAAGCAGTTTGATGGCTATCCTTACTTACAAAACTACTACTGTAGATATGGCAATAATTAGCTAAATCTTTTAAGACTATACGCACTGTAGGATTTTCAAGGTTGAAAACGTCCTTAAAAGCAGTATTAGCCAGTTCAATATTATTTTGGGTATGATAGAGACTTTTTAACCAAATAAATCCGTTTCTCATCTTTAATTACTCCTTATTATAAATTCCTGCCTAAAATAGCAGATTTTGTGTACTATGCTCAGTTTTTCCATTCCTTGCTGAGGATGTGCCTATGTTAATAATAGATGCGGAACTGGTCTTGCTTCTGTTACTTTTTATCTTTATCTTACATGCGGAGAGAACGATAGCAACTGATGAACAATCCTGACTCTGTTACTTTTTATCTTTACCTCTTAGCCTATTCGTGCTTTGTGTGTTGGAATTTTCTTGGGATAGAGATTGAAAAATACTACAGGGAATGCCTTTATTTTTAGCAATTAATTTGAGTATTTCTAGCCAATTAATATACCCAGCAATTCCTGCTCCTCCTGCTCCTGCTCCTCTTGTTTCTGTTCCTCCTCCTGCTCCTATACTAATATCGGTTCCTATTCCGGCTCTTTGCTTTATTCCTGTGTTATTCTTGATATTTCTTATCCCGATGCCTTTTTCTATGTTACTCTCCTTCCCTCTTATATACTCTTCTGCTATGTTTAAAGCACTCATCCCTTCAGCAGTATCTTGCATACTATTATACCTACATCATTAAGTCTACCTGTAGGAGTTCCTCTCTCAATTGTTTGCAAATTGGCAATCAGAGCAGTTAAATCTTCAAGTGCGGTATTATCTAAATATTTCTGATTTTTATTCCAAGGTGAGGTGAATTCAATTTCAATGTCTGTTAAATTGATATGTTGCTGAGGATTAGGTAAAAGATTTAACCGTCGCATAAGTAGGTATTGTCTTTTTAATACCGGAGCTAAAAATTCTGATTGAATTCTAGAAATTTTAGAACCAAGTAACCGCACTTTTTGCTCATTATTGGAGATAACCTCAGTAGCAGTAGCACTTCTGGTGTCAAAAACGGTTAATAAGGAAAATAAAAAAGCCTCCTTAACGGCGATACGTCTTTGCTCTTGTAATTCTAAAGCTCCCTGTAAATTAAAAGAAGTTGCTAAAGGTTTAAAGAGTTGATTGCCGGTAATTGGATCTATTCCTCCGTAAATAATCCCTCCTGGCATAGTTCTTAATCCTTGTACCGCAGCTTCATGTGGGGCTAAAATAGGTGGGTCTACTTCTTTTTGAGCAGCAATTAGCATAGTTTTGCTCATAATATTTAACATTTTAATATCCGGAAGAGCAGACATTGCAGGGCTTTCCCCATAGAGTTCCTGAGAATTAGTACTCCAGCGTGTACAAATATAAGGAAATTCATAGTAGCCTGAGAGAGAAATTATATGTTTAGCACTTATATCTATGTAATATGAGGCAAAGGGCATATTCTTTAATAGAGCTTTTTTAGTACCGAAATATTTACTCGGAAGAGTGATGTTTAGCACCTCAAATTCTTGATCTTGTTCTCTTTTTAGACTACCATTCATAAGGGTAGATAAATTATTATAACCCCAGATACTCTCAACTTCTTTAGCCTTAATTGTTAAACTTCTAAAAACCGTATCAATATTATGTTCTTCTGTTTGATCTATATAGCAATTATTTAGATTTTGTGAGGTGTAAACCAGATTTTTCTTTGTAAGATTTTCGCTAATATAAAATAAAGCTGTGCCGTAAGAGACTAAATCTGCATAGAATTCATAAGATTTATAATAAAAGCTGGTATTACTATCAGCTAGATTTTCTCGCATTAAATAATTAACCTCAGAAAACCATTTGCTTAACTCAACACTTATAAAAGAGCTTTTAGATTTTAACTCAAACCAATTACTAGCATTATTTGCCGTCATCCCAAATAAGGCGGAAGTTAAATATTCTGAAGCAAAAATTGCCGTACTATCATAGATATTTTTATAATTTTTAGCAAAAACACTTTTTTGCGGACGCACATAAATGATAATTTCTGCCCAATTATTTTCTAGAGTAGCTCTCTTAGTTACTAATTTTTGGTGCCAATTAATAAGTTTTTCTATAATAAAATTAGGATTCTGTGATTGCATAATATTTTTTTCCTTTTAAAATAATAATTGTACCTTTTGGGCAGACTAAATAAACTATTGCCTTACAGCGGATGTTTTGAGTTTTATTCCTTTGCTGTGTTGCCATGTGAAGTTTTTCTGTATTCTCTCTTATCACTATGTTGTCCTATTACTTTTTCTTCTTGGTGTTTACACAGGCTTGGACAGGTATGAGTGTATATTCGGTTTAGCTTCTGATTAATTATGAACATATTAGCGTACTTTCTTTTAATTATTGGGATCCCAACTGAAGGGATCATAGGTACTTGTATTATTAACATAAAGGTTAGGAACAATCTTAATAGTTGTTGTTCCTAGTTCACTAAAGGTTAAAGCCGTAGCATCTGCACCATCGGGGGAAAAGCCACAACGCTTTCTAACATTAATTTTTGGTTCTAATTGTAATTGCCCTTTAGAATTAAAGCTGTAATGCAGGGCAGTAATTTGTCTTATTAAGAGATCATCTTTAATAATATAACCTTGTTTATTATTCACAAAATCTCTTAATCCGCCCCAAATTTCAGCTCTTCTATTAAGATATTTTCTGCTATCATAAGCCTTACTTGCAAAATGAATTAACCCTAAAATTCTCCCGTATCCTAATTCTTTTAATCTATCAAATACAGCAGCTCCGTTGCCTCCCATATCTAAAAATATCTTATGGGGGTTTAGCTTTTGAATGTAATTAACAATTACTCCTACTAATGCCATAGTATCTGAGAGATTAATTTTTTCATTAACTCTAAAACCCAAGAAATCGCCTTCCCTATCAATTATCCAAGAGTAGTCTCCTCCTCCTCTGGCTACGTCAATTCCTAAAATTAAAGGATCTTTTTTAAGGTTAGAATTAGTATGTACTTGGGGGATATCTTCTTGTTGAGTGCAGGCATGGGGTTTTCCTAAGGATTGCGTTATTTGGGGTTCTGTGTTTTGATATCCTACAGTGCTATCTATTTGTGTGGTCTGTTGTTCGATGGATTGATGAGAGAATTGCTTCTGCAAGCTCTCTTTGGGCATAGGGGAAACTGAGGTTGTATGTTCTTGATTTGAGAGAATAGTATGCTCCGTGCTTGGTGTGGTACTGTATCCTATATTCTGTGTTGTGTTGTGTGCTTCCGTATGCCGTTGTTTAGTATTTTTATTCTCAGTATTTTGGGAGTATTTTGTGGAATTGGCTGTAGATAGGACATGCTTCTCTGTGAAAATTTTTTGCTCATGCGTTGTAGCTTTGTAAAAACCTAAGAATGGGCTTAGAATATGCTTTAAATTACTCGATTTTGGAAAAGTAAAGTTAGGTAAAATCTCGGTGTCAGGCTTTTTTTCGGTTGGTACTGGGAGCTGCAGAGATAATTGCTTGTATAGGTGCTTGTAGAGCGGATTAGGGAGTATTAAACTCGTATCTGCTTGGTGAGAATGCTCTTGGTTAGTAGTTTTATCTCTAGTAGTTTGGGAATACTTTGGAGAATTGGCTGTAGATAGAACATGCTTCTCTGCAGAAAATTTTTGCTCATGCTTTGTAGCTTTGTAAAAACCTAAGAATGTACTTAGACTATGTTTTAGATTACTTGGTTTTGGAAAAGTAAAGTTAGGTAAAGTCTCGGCATCAGACTTTTTTTCGGTTGGTACTGTGAGTTGCTTAGATAATTGCTTATATAGTTGCTTGTAGAGCGGTTTAGATTTGCTAGTGGTTCTAAACTCTCCTGCAGTTCTTAGTCTGGGAAGTATATCCTCATACTTAATAAAAGTGTTATTACTTAAGGTATTAAAAGCTTCATGAATACTAGCAGAAAATTCCTGATAGAAACGTAGGCTTGGTCCGTTATTATTATCTTCGGCAGTGGATTTACATAAAATCTCATTTTTTAAATAAGCCCAACGTAATTGTTCTTTATTTAGGGAATAATTTTTTCCGTATTCTAACCAAGCCAAGGGTGGCTTCCAATTTTCTGCTTCTGTTCTGTAATCCTGATGCCAAAACCAAGGTAGAAAAATTAACTGAAACTGACTTTTCTGCAAAGTATTATAACTATCAGTAAAATTCTTATTTAGGCTATTATTCGAACTATTTTGGCTTTGTTCAGCCTCAATACATAAATTGTAAAATACGCCATTTGCTCCATTAGTAGTACTTTCTAAAATAATCTCAGTATTTTTAGAATCACTTACTGCCATCATAATACCTGCTAAATGACTAGTAGCGTTGGGCCAAAAGGCTATTTCTGAACCGTGAAAGAATTGCAATGTATCTGACCTCCCTACTTCCTTGCTACCTGCGGTGTTAAAGATAAATCTACCGGAATTTTCAGGAAAATAAAGCTCTGTTCCTTTAGTTTCTCTCCTTTTAGGTTTAAAAAAAAAGGGCTGTTATTATAAAAATTGAGCATCATATTAAAAATATTATTAGTGGCACTTTGTCTGTGAGCTAAAGTAGCACCCTTTAATGCATGATTAGTGATTAAATAATGATAAGCACGGGCTACTACATAGGTGGTAACTCCTATTTGTCTGCCTTTTAAAATGAGAGTCCTAACTTTACCAGTAGCTTTTTGTTGTATATTGAGACGTTGATGAATGTAGTGTTGTTCCTGATTAAAATGTAAAGGATGTACTTTATGTTTTTTAGTAATAATTTTTAAAATATCACTGCTGAATAAAGTTAGGTCTGCTTGATACTTTTGTATCAATTTTTCTAAGATATTTAATGCCTCAAAATCTTCCTCAGTTCTACAATTAAGATTAGTAATAATTCGGCTTTGAGTTATTTCTATATCTTGTATAAAATCCTGATTAATTGGGGTATCTTTCATAAAGTTATTATAAATTTTTGTAGTACTATTCGTAGTATTATTAATTAAATTATCGCTATATATTGTATCTGATTCAGATTTATCAGTACTTAAAGTATCAAAAGTGGAAATAGCTTTAAAAAAGCGGTTTATAGGGTTATTTTTCATAATATTTTAATTAGCTTAAGTAATATTTTTCATAAGTTTTTTGCGATTGTGTTCAAAACCTCTTGTAGCGATTATTCTATAGAAAGCTCAGAATTTTCTTGGTGAGTTAATTGGGTTATTAATTTATAACGCTCCTTAATATCTATATAAGGAGTATTTTGAATATCCAATAAGAGTTCTCTAACATGGGGATATTTGATTCTGATTAACTCTTGAATAAGTTTTATTTCAATCTTGCCCAGAAAATCTTTTTGGAGAGAATGAGCATTAGCTAGAGTAAGATTCTTAGTAAAAGTTTCATAACTAAACATACCCAAAGCAATATATTTAGCAAGTAGCTTTTGATTTTCTAATATATTTTTGGCTAAAATTAGTTCTTCACAGTAAGCAATTAACAAGCTAGGATTTTTAATAATTTTCTCTTTAATTATAAAATTAATCATGATTTTTCTTCTTTTTTGTTACTATTCTCGATAACTTCCTGAACCATTTCAGCAATAGTAGGTACTTTATTAGGATTTCTTTGTAAAACATTTTTAGCTTTGATAACGCTAATGAGTAGTTTAATCTCAGTAGCTAAATCTTTCATAGTACGCTCTTCATATTTAGATATACAACTGTTAAAGAGCATATTTCTAAGTTTTTCCAAAAGAGTTGCATCTTCTATTTTAGCTAAAGACAGGGGCTGTTTTTTAGGTATGCTTGTGTAATTTGAGTTATCCATGTGTCTTTACTTCACTATTACGATTCTAATTGTATTGGTAATGTATCATTTTTTAACAGAGTTGTCAATACATTTTGTATCTAAGGTGAAAAATATCTGTCTTATACGAGATTTGTACAATACATATAGTTATTATTTCAGAATTTAATAAAATTTGTTCCTAAATATTTTTAATTCTTATAGTGATTTTCTTAATAAATATAGAAAGCTTTTTTAATTACATTTATTAAATGTGAACTAGTATAATGTTTCTATAAAAATTCTT
>NZ_DBKDTU010000202.1:0-6176 GCF_055505085.1 Candidatus Hepatincolaceae symbiont of Strigamia maritima | reverse complement strand
AACAACATTATTACCAGGATTTTTTCCTTATTTATTTGCTTTAGATATAGATAATACTAACAAAAAAGAGTTAAAAAATCAAGACTTAAAAGGAAAAGCTAACAAATTAGCGCCACTTAATCTTACCCCTGAGATTACCCCCAAAATCAAATCTAAAATCACTACCGGTATTATTCCCAAAACTAACAACCCTCCTAAACAAGCACTCAGAGAAGTTCGCTCTGGAGATTTTTTTAAGGATAATTCTAAAAATACTAATAAGTTTTCCGATAAGATTATTCGTGATGATACCAAAAAAAATATTTATTATCCCAGTATTCCGAATTCTCCAATATTATCCAAAAAAAATCAAGCTACCAAAGCTTTATCCCAACCTGTTTCTCTCTCCTTTGCAGAGAGAATGCAACTTTTAAATTCTGAAAAATATCAAGAAGTAGAAGGATCTCGGCATAATACAAACAAATCCCTGCCTGCAAAAAAGCAAGAACTTAGTAGAAGGCAACAGCTACAACAAAAATACCAAACAAAATTTCAGCAAAAATCGCCACAAATCCCACTTTATTATGCAAAACAAGAAGCTGAGAAAAAAGATACTGCTACTAATATATTTTTAGCTAAAGAATCTCCTGCTTATACAAATACCAGATACCAGCGTAACACTAATGATAATTCTCTGAGTTATCAAAATTATCAACCTACATATAATTATAAGACTTCTAACTTAGAAGACTCTTTAGTACGGCATAATTCTCAAAGAGTTTCTCAGAATAACTGGTCTCAAAAGCTCTATAATAGAGATAGTGATAGCAATAATACCGGAGAAAATTATAGTAGAATGAGTTATAATAAAACAAATACAAAAGGCTATAACCATTATAAACAGCAAATGGCTACAGATAATTTTGTAAATTTTGCTAAACCCTACTCCTATAATAATTCTATCACAAATATTTATAATAAGTATCCTCAGCTGAATCAAGCTAATAATCAATTAGTAGATAGTTATCATACCCTTAAAGAAAGCTTACACAGAGTTGCTCCTTATAACACCTCTGATAATAGTTTTTTCCCTAAGAAATATATGTATAATAATACAAAGAATACTAATTTTAATTTTAAATATTAGCAAAATCGGTCTTAATTATTAATGAGTAATAAGAAATTATCATATAATATGACTTCCCCTAGGGAAGAAATTAGAGTGGGAATCGGAGTAAATCCGACAAAAAATCTTAGAAATAAAACTCAAAATACTTCTAAATCCCAGGAGTTTTCTAGAAAAATTACTAAGCCTCCCTTAAGGATACCATTAAGAAAAATTGAGCAAAATAAAACCTATTATAGTCCCGACCATAACAACAAGCATAAAGATAACTATAGAGACTACCAAAAAACTCTAGCATTTTACCCTAAAGATTATTATGAAAGTCCGGTATCCTTAGCTAAAAACCGAATATTTTCCTATAACAACCGAACAATTCCCGAAATATCAGGAAATAATAGAGCAGGAGCTTACAGTTCAGAAATAAGCAACAAGGAAACCAGTAGAGAGGATACTCCTATGATTAAAGCTTATAGGGATAAACTCTATAGCAATGCCTCACCCAAAGATACTTCCTATAGAGATAATCTCTATGCCAATGAACAGCGTAAAGATAAAACTCGCAACAAGGAAACCAATAGAGATAAAACCTATAAAGAGCAAAGAGTCCTTAGGGCTATTAAAGAGGAGACTACTCAAGCTATTCAAGAGACAAATCAAGAACAGAATCTTAATTCTCATACAAAAGAGTTAGCTAACAAAAGTTTAACCCCTGAAAGTCCTTTGTTTTCATACTTTCCTAAGGTTATTATTCCGTTTTTACAACTAGCTAGATTTGATAAACCTATGGCTATTTTCCTCCTGATGTTACCAGGATTTTGGTCTTTAGCCATGAATACTCATTTAAACTATTATGAAGATTTCTTTGTACCTTATATCTATGTATGCTTCTTTTTAGGCTCAATTCTTATGAGAGCCGCAGGTTGCATTATTAATGATTTAGCTGATATCAATATAGATAAATTAGTGAGCAGAACTAAAAACAGACCACTTGCTAGTGGATCTATATCCCCTTTAAGTGCTATTCTTTTTTTAATAGTACTCTTAATAGTAGCTTTTTTTATTTTAATGACTTTGAACAGCTTTGCAATTCTTACGGGTTTGTTAGCAATAGTTCTTATTATAATCTACCCCTTTGCTAAACGTTTTACTTATTTTCCACAATTAGTGTTAGGATTAACCTTTAATTGGGGAGTAATCTTGGCAGAGGCTGCCTTAAATAGTGAGATATCTTTTTATACTATGCTTTTGTATTTTGCAGCCGTGTTATGGACTTTAGGTTATGATACTATTTATGCCATTGAAGATTATGATGATGATTTAAAATTAGGTGTAAAATCTACGGTAACCTTACTTAAACGTAAATCGTTATTTTTGGTATTATTTTCCTATTTAGGGTGTTTCTCCCTATTAATTTTTTTAGGTTATCTAATAAATTTAAGTATAATTTTTTATCTGCTTATGATATTAGTATTAATGCACTTATTGTGGCAGATAAAACACATAAATTTTGATAATACTCAGCAGAATTGGTATATTTTTAAATCTAATGTATATGCGGGAATCATAGTATGGTTAGCCTTCTTATTAGGATAGAACTTAGATTGGTATATTTTTAAATCTAATGTATATGCGGGAATCATAGTATGGTTAGCCTTCTTATTAGAAGCCTTTTATTATATAATAACAGAGAGATAACATGCAATCTTTACAAGACTTTATTCTAGAATTAGAAAAACAAGGTAATCTTATCAGAGTAACGGCTGAGGTTAGCACTTACCTAGAAATGACGGAAATTCAAACCAGATTTCTTAAACATCAAAAAGAAGCTATCCTCTTTGAGAATGTGATTAAAAGAGACGGTACTAAAAGCAAAATCCCTGTATTAGTAAATTTATTTGGTACTAAGGAAAGGGTTGCTTTGGCTATGCAACGTAAACTTTCTGAATTAGAAGAATTAGGGGAACTCTTAGCTTTTATGAGGCACCCTAAACCGGTTGCTTCACTTAAAGAGGCTTTTGCTTACTTACCACTTTTAAAAAAAGTTATGGCAATGAAGCCAAAGATTGTAAAATCTTCTCCGGCACAGGAAATAATTTTTACTGAAGATAAAATTAATTTATACGATTTACCAATTCAATGGTGTTGGCCTAATGAGCCAGCTCCTCTTATTACTTGGGGGCTTATTGCCACTAAAGGACCTAATTTTAGTAGTACCCAAAAAACCAAAAGAGATGAAGAGGATGACTATAATTTAGGTATTTATAGAATGCAAATCTTAGCTAAAAAGAAAGCTATTATGCGCTGGCTTGCCCACAGGGGAGGAGCTTTACAATTTAAACGCTGGAAAGAAAAAAATCAGGGTAGGGATATGCCGGTTGCAGTTATCATAGGAGCAGACCCACAAACCATTATTGCCGCAGTAATGCCACTACCAGAAACATTATCTGAATATAAATTTGCAGGCTTATTAAGAGGAGCTAAAACTACTTTAGTTCCTGCTAAAACCATTGATATTTTAGTACCCAGTACTGCTGAAATTATCATTGAGGGTTATGTTTCTTGTACTGAAGTAGCAAAGGAAGGACCCTATGGCGATCATACTGGATATTATAACGATGTAGAAAAGTTCCCAATCTTTAATGTAACTGCTATTACTATGAAGAAAAATCCTGTTTATTTATCTACCTTCACTGGACGTCCCCCTGATGAGCCTTCAATCTTAGGGGAAGCTTTAAATGATGTTTTTGTACCCTTAATTAAACAACAGTTCCCTGAAATTACTGATTTCTTCTTACCCAGTGATGCCTGTTCATACAGAATGGCTGTGGTATCTATTAAAAAAGCCTATGCTGGGCATGCAAAGAGAATAATGATGGGGGTATGGTCTTATCTACGGCAGTTTATGTATACTAAGTTTATTATAATTGTAGATAGTGATATTAATGCTCGCTCTTATAGGGATGTAATTTGGGCAATTTCTACCAATGTAGACCCAGCTCGCGATGTTACTATAATTGAGAATACCCCTATTGACTACTTGGATTTTGCCTCACCTTTAAGTGGTTTAGGCTCGAAAATGGCAATTGATGCCACCGCTAAACTGCATCCTGAAACTAACCGTAATTGGGGAACTAAAATAACCATGGATGAAGAGACCATTAATACTATAGATAAAAAATGGCAGGACTTAGGATTAGGAGCATTCTTAGACAATATTTGGCAACAGAAATAATTAAGTTAAAAATTAAATTAAACCTAGTTTATTAAATAATTACTAAAACAGTAATGGTTGCTAGTCTTCAACAGTTAGATATTCTCTGATTGTAGAAGATACTTAAGTGTAGCTCTGCTTTTTAGAAAATATTAATATCAATAATATGCCAATGATGACTTATTACTAAAAAACCTGCTGTAATTAAGAATTTTCATAACTACTTACTATTTCAAAAGGTTAAAGTCTTTTTTTAATTTCATAATTTTTTGGTAAGAATGGTTAATTCTTGCTTCACTAATTGTACCTTTTGCTACGGCTTCTTTAATAATACGTACCATATTATATACTATATTAGGATTATAGGATCTGTTAGCATTATTAGCATAGAGTAAAATATCATTCCCTGCATTAATAGCACTTAGCACCGTATTTTCTAAAGAATAATATGTAAAAATAGCATCCATATCTAAACTATCGGTAATTACTACCCCTTGATAGCCTAGTTTATTATATAAAAGTTCAGTTATCATGTTATAAGATAAACTAGCAGGATATTTAGAATCTAAGGTTTTATTCATAATGTGGGATGGCATAATCATATCATTATACTTATTCTTAATAAATAAAATAAAAGGAGTTAATTCTTCAACCTTCCAATTCCTAGTAACATCTACCATTCCAAAATGAGTATCTCCCTTAGAGCTTCCATGCCCAGGAAAATGTTTGATTGAGGTAATAATGCCTTCCTCTTTATGTCCTTTTACAAAAGCTTCTGCAAATTCATAAACTTTATTAGGAGAATTAGAATACGCCCTCTTTAATTTAGCAATAATAGGATTATTAGAATTAAAATTAACATCAACCACCGGAGCAAAATTTACATTAATTCCATATTCTTTTAGCATTTTAGCTATTTTCTTGGATTCTAAATATACAGTATCTTTACCCTTTGCCGCTAATTCTTCTGCACTTTGAAAATCAGTAAATCCGTTAGAAGCTCTTAGTCTTGCTACTCTGCCTCCTTCTTGGTCTACCCCAATAAATAAAGGACTTATAGCCTCTTTAGCAACGAATGCTTGTAAATCCTCAGTTAACTTTGCTAATTGTTTCGGATTTTTAATATTATGCATTCTACTTTTATGTAGAGAAGAACTCATTAAAATAATCCCCCCAACTTTGTATTCAGTAAGATATTGCTTTACCTCAGTATTAAGTCTATCTCCTGAAAATCCTACAAACAACATTTGTCCTATTTTTTCATCAAGAGAAACCTCTGCCTTTAGAGTATAACTAAAGATATTCATAATAAATAAAATCATCAGTAATTTTACATAACTTATACTCATAGTTATTTTTTTCCTTTCAATTGCTTTACACTAATATTAATTTGCTTAATTTAATTACTAAACTCTAACTCCCAGAGGAAGTTTCTACCGGTACCACAAAGCTAGCCTCATCTTTAGAATTATTAATATTAAGCTCAACACTATTATCTGAAGCCAAGCCTTGTAATTTAGTATTTAAAATATTGATTTGTTTATCTAAAATAGTAATTTTACTTGCTAGATCTTGCAGTTCTTGTTGTGTAATTATTATCTTAGTATTAGGGGTTACTGCTTTAGTTTTTGGTTTTTTAGTAACTACTACTATCTTTTTTTGCGGAGTTTTTTTTAAAACTTTCTTTTTTTGTGAGGTTTTCTTTGAAATTTTCTTTTTTTGTGGGGTCTTTTTTGAAACTTGCTTTTTTTGCAAGGTTTTCTTTGAAACAGTCTTTTTTTGTGAGGTTTTTTTAGACGCTTGTGCTTGTTTTAGAGTATTACTATAAATATAATTAATTTTAGCTTCTAATTTTTTTAA